>JAUNJJ010000235.1 GCA_030533325.1 Oscillospiraceae bacterium | reverse complement strand
AACGACAAAATTATAGTGAACGTCAAAATAACTTTGACGTTCACTATATTTTTTGCGTTCACTATATGTTACTTGAATCAGTTATACCAGAAATACAGAAACAGCAAGTCACATTCCGGGTGATATAAGTAATTCCTGATTATTTTATGCCGCTATGTCCTTTTTCAGATATTTTAAATATCCGGTAACAGCACCTGCAGCTCCCACAAGGATACCGATAACAATCAGTCCGGTATCAAGAGCTGATTCTGAAATTATGCTGCTTGCCTCAGCGTATGCATAAGGAGTTATGTAACGCAGAAACTCTGCCTGGTCACTTATATTGCAGACAATGTTCATAAAATAAAACATAAGTGCCAGTCCAAGACCGATGCCTATACTTCCTCTTTTTATAAAAGCCGAGATACCGAAACAGATACAGGCTATTTCAAGCTGCATTATCAGATATGCCGTATGAAGCAGAATAAATTCCTTCATCTCAAAGTGTTCATCGACTACTGCTGCTGAAATCAGACTTACTGCGACTACGACAATATTGAGTACAACAACCTGTGTCAGTACGGAGATCAGCTTCTGGGTAAGTACAGAAAAACGGCTCACCGGATGCGTAAGAAGAAATTCAGCCGTGCGTTCCTTTTCCTCATTTGAAAGGACGGAAATTCCTGCAAGTGCAGCAAAAAATCCTCCGCCTATTCCCATTACATTGCCGCATTCGATTCCGTAAAATCCCATAATCTCACCAAAACTGAGCTTATCCATTCCGAACGCAGCTGTAAAGCCTCCCATATTTGCAAAAACATTAGTTACACTGTCCATTTCGCCTTTCATTTCAGGAAAAAGCATTATACACACCATCATCATAAATGCTATTGAAGCAGTCCAGATACAAAGGGATTTAAAATTCTGTCTGAGCTCTTTTATGTAAATTGTCATCATTTTTCGCCGCCTTTCTCATAATAGTGCATAAAGATTTCTTCAAGTTCCGGCTCGGTAATTGTCATATCGTAAACCGGCAGTTTATTTACCGTGTTAAGCAAATCCCTGATATTTCCGTTATAAAGGAAGGAAACGCTGTCTGTGCTTTCCTCAACTGATTTTACCGTCAGAGATTCAGGAACTTTATTTACTCCGTGAAGCACCACACGCCTTGCACTTGTTTTCGAAAGATTCTCCACACTGTCAAGGGCGATAATTTTTCCCTCCTTGATTATCGCAGCCCGGGAACAGTTTTTCTGTATCTCCGAGAGAACATGCGAGGAAAGAAAAATCGTTGTTCCGCTGCTGTGACGCTCTCTGAGTATATCGAAAAACTCCTTCTGCATAAGCGGGTCAAGTCCGCTGGTTGGCTCATCAAGTATACATAGTTTTGGATTGTGCTGAAGTGCACATACAACAGACACCTTTTTTCTGTTACCGAGTGAAAGCTCCTCAACACGCTTTTCCCTGTCAAGGGCAAGTCTCTCACAAAGTCTCTTAGCTTCTGCAGAGCAGTCCTTTTTACGCATTTTTGCAGAAAGAGAAATGACTTCCTTAACCTTCATACCATTGTAAAATGTTGCCTCTGACGGCATATATCCGATATCCGCAAGGATTTCGGTTCTGTCACGGACAATATCATTTCCGAAAATTCTCGCCTCACCGGATGTCGGATAAATGAGACCGAGAAGAGTTCTTATTGTAGTGGACTTTCCTGCGCCGTTTGGTCCTATAAATCCGAAAAATTCGCCCTCTCCAACCGACAGATCAAGTTCTGTTATTCCTCTGCTTTTACCATAATACTTGGTAAGTTTTTTTGTTTCAATAATTCCCATAGTATCATTCCTTTCTAAGATAGATCTGTTTCCAGAAATCTATCATCTACAGTTCACGCTTGTTTTTAAAATAATGAAAAAGCAGTGATTTGCTTATCCCTGCCTCTGCAGCAATTTCGCTCATCGGACTTTTCTTATATGAATTTTGCGAAAATACACGATATCCACCGTTTATTATTGCAAGCTGTTTCTCCTCCGGAAGACTAAAAAATCGCTCGTTCACATTTATCCTTCTTTCTCTGACCATATCGGTCAATATTATTATAATACCATTGACCAATTTTGAGAAGACCTATTGAAAATCTTCTCGGAAAATTTGACTGATTTTTATCTTCAATATGAACGAGCAATATCATAGTTAAGTACTCGGAAATGCTTTTTCTGAAACAGAAAAACGGATGTAACATAACTATTACATCCGTTCAAAAGAATTAAACCCTGTTATTCTGAGTCGATTTAAGTGTTTTCAACTTCTTCTATAGTAAGAGATAGTGTTTTCTTAAGACTTTGATTTTATATATATGCATAAGTCTTTTGAGATTCTCTGCATAATTCTTCTACAAGAATATCAGAAATTTTTTTACAGGCAAATCCATCACCATATGGATTGGAAACGTTAGTCATTTTAACATACGCCTGATGATTTTCAATTAATTCTTTGAAGTTTCTATAGATAGTTTCTTCATCTGTTCCAACAAGACGTAACGTCCCTGCTTCTACACCTTCAGGACGTTCAGTTGTATCTCTCATTACAAGAACTGGTTTTCCTAATGAAGGTGCTTCTTCCTGTATGCCACCGGAATCAGTAAGTATAAGATAGCTGTTTGCAAGAAAATTATGAAAATCCAGAACATCAAGCGGCTCTATTATTCGTATTCTGTCACATCCGGCAAGTTCTTCTTCAGCAGCTTTTCTTACTGCAGGATTCATATGTATAGGATATATCGCTTTAATATCTGTATGTTCATTTATTACTCTGCGAATTGCTCTGAACATATTATGCATAGGTTTCCCAAGGTTTTCTCTTCTATGAGCAGTTATCATTATAAGTCTACTATCTCTTGCCCATTCCAGTTCAGAATGACTATAATTAGAATTTACTGTTGTTTTTAATGCATCAATTGCAGTATTTCCTGTAACATATATACTTTCAGGAGCATGTCCTTCATTGATAAGATTTTGTCTTGCAAGGTTAGTTGGAGCAAAATTATATTTTGATATTACTGATACAATCCGGCGATTAAATTCCTCCGGAAACGGACTATTTATATTATATGTACGCAATCCAGCTTCAACATGTCCTACAGGTATATGC
>JAUNJJ010000081.1 GCA_030533325.1 Oscillospiraceae bacterium | reverse complement strand
ATTTAGCATCTTTTCCGCTACTAGTTAATGTTTTATTGTAATATGTATTACCATTAGCAACTGCACAAACCTGAACCTGTAAATGAGTACCGGTTTCAGCTCCTGTACAATAAAAATAAACTGATGATTTAGTATTTTTAGAATCTGTATCGCCTAACGCTTTCATATCCTTAGTACCGCTCGTTCCAGTAATAGGATAGTTGGTATGTATTTTATCCTTACAATTATGATTAGCACCACAAGGGCAAGCACTTACTGAAAGAGCCGCATTAGACATTAAAACTGCTGATGCAATAAAAGCCACAAATTTCTTTTTGATATTATTCATAAGTTTCCTTTCTAATTATCACTCACTAAAATGCAAATCCACTTTTGTTATAACATATGTTTTTGGGACTAGTCCTTTTTTATCTCATACCATTATAATATTCTATACCGCGCGTCATACAGAAAACCACTTTGGTACGATAATAAAGTGCCTACAATCGATTAAACATAAATCCAATCAATCAGGCTAACATATATACATTATATCAAATAAGAGTAGGCATTTCAATTGACATAATATATATAAATATATATATAATTATGTTTGATTTCACATATATTTCACAGTAAATTAAAATGTGAACAAAATACGATTATCAATATAAATATCGCATAACGATTGACTTTACGTGGTTTATTAAATTTGTTTATCTATTTCTTGTTTTCGAAATCGAAAAGTGAATATATTATAATAGACAATGAATATTATCTATAATAGAATTATTTAAAATTCTTTCATCGCAAAATACGATTTTTAGTTATATGATGTTAGTACAAATAATCCTGAATTTGTTGATTTTTAATATAAAAAAGAACAAATCAGAAAGAGCTGTACATTTCAAGTTCTTCCGGATTTATCACTACTATCTTATATATATCTTCCAGTGAAACCAGCACCACATTCGAACTGTCGATCGTATCGAACCATTCTGTAAAACCGCTCAGAGAAAAGAGCAGATATTTATCTATACGGTATTTTCTTGAAACAAGTGCTGAGCGTCTGACAAGTGTTTCATAGATACCTTTGTCGATCTTTTCATTTTTGAATTTACATTCACCTACAATTGCACATTTATCCGTTTCAGAAATACCGACAACATCGATGATGTGTGTCTGCTGTTTTTATGGTTGAGTTGAAAATTTTGTTGAATTATGTTATAATACTGGTTGTGTCGGACGCCTTCCGCATGGGAGGAGGTGAAAACACAATGGACTCAATTTCTTCTTTTTTATTATCTGTCGCAGCAAGTGTATTTGCTTACTACATCTGCAAGTGGCTTGACAGATAATCTCATCCGACATAAGCAAAAAAATCTCCCTGCAAGTAGCGGTGCAGGGAGATTTTTGGTGAACACAATGGACTCGTTCACATTTCTTTTTTCTTTTCAGATTTCATTATAGCACTTTAAATGTAATTTGTCAATGATTTGATATGATATATTATTTCACCTTTGTACTGGATTATGTGTATTTTTCAATATTTAGTATATCCTGAAAACACCAGAAGTCAAGGTGAAAATGTGAGATAATGAAACAGCAGACACACAAAATGGATGTGTGTCTGCTGTTTTTTTGTTTACTTTGAAAATTCTGTTGCTATTTTACCTATCAGTTTGTATTGTTCATCGCTGAGTTTTCCTGAGAATGATGTATTCTTAGTCCTGAAAGCTTCTGCGAGGTCTTTCATTATTTGTATCTGCTGTTTTGTCATATTAACCGTTGAGATTGAAGCTGATTTTTCCATACCTGATAAATAATCCATAGAAACATTAAAGATAGCTGCAAAGGAACGTACTGTATCAAAGGTCGGACTTTGCAGATTTTTTTCGTATTTACTAATAATTGAGCTTTCTTTGTTTATTTTATTTGCAAGTTGTCCCTGTGTCATTTTACGTTCTTTTCTTAGTTTCTGAAGGATTGCTCCAAAGTCATATGCAGTATCCATGTGTTCACCTCAAAACTGAAATATATTCAAATTATATATCGTTTAGGTTGATATTATTTCAGTTTTATGGTACAATAATTGATAAATAATCAAATATAGCGATTCAGACTTGTTTATTTATCAAGTTATTGCGTTGCTAAAAGGAGAATTTAGGTGACAGACCTTATTGAAATAGATAAATATCCTGTCAGAGATGTTCTTTCATTACTTTTGAAAGATAAGACTACAGGTAAAAATATTATATTTGCTACAGATACATATTCCGGATATGGTTATGCCGAACATGATTATATGACTGAAACTGCCGTTCTTGGATTTTCATCATGTGATATTCAGCCGAGAGTTTTCAAGACGCAGTCGGAACAGAATGAACGCACTAGGAAAAAGGCAGAAGTATTTACCCCAGCATGGGTGTGCAATATGATGGCTGGAGATTTTGACTTTGACTGGTTTGGTTGTGAAGAGGTGTTCAACAGACAGGTTAATCAGGGGTGGAAAACCAAAACAGAAAAAATAAAATTTCCTGAAAATAAAAACTGGCAAATGTATGTTGATTCAAGGTGTCTCGAAATCACCTGCGGAGAGGCTCCGTATATTGTTTCACGCTATGATGCTACTACCGGAGAAATAATTCCTGTTAATGAGAGAATAGGTATTCTTGACAGAAAACTTCGTGTGGTCAGCGAAAATACAGTTACAGAAGATGAATGGATGAAGTGGGTTGTCAGGGCATATCAGAGTGTTTACGGGTATGAATTTCAGGGTGATAATCTGCTTATAGCAAGAGTAAATCTGCTTTTGTCATTCAGCGAATATCTGGAATACAACTGGCACAGAAAAGCGACTAAACCTGAACTTAGAAAGATAGCAAATATTATTGACTGGAATATATGGCAGATGGACGGGCTTTCTGATACTGTTCCTGTATTTAATTTGGATGACTGTGTTCAGATGACTTTTTTTGAGGAGAAATCAGAGGAACATAATGAAGTAATATTTTGTAAAGTTAAGGACTGGAGAAAGGAATGCTCGTTTATATTTAATGATTTAAAGGGCAGAAAGAGGGGTAAAAAAATGAAGTTTGATTATATAATTGGTAATCCTCCATATCAGGAAGATACAAATGGAGCTGGTAAGCAAGCACGTCCTATTTATAATTATTTTGTTGAAACGGCAAAAGAACTATCTTCTGATTCAATTGTTATGATTATCCCATCAAGATGGTTTTCTGGTGGTATGGGTTTGGATAAATTTAGAGAAACAATGATGAATGATAGTTGTATTATTAAATTAGTAGATTATACTAATGCTAAGGATTGTTTTCCGAATATTAGCATCAGTGGAGGAGTGTGTGTGTTTGTTAGAAACAACCACAATTCATCTCCTTGCAAATTCATTAATATTACAAATGGAATAAAAACACAGACCGAGCGTTACTTAAATGAATTTCCAACTTTGGTTCGTTATAACAATGCGGTTTCTATTATTCACAAAGTGCTGGAAAAAAACGAAGAAAAGTTAGAGAGTATTATAAGCTCCCTTATGCCTTTTGGATTATCAACAAATTATCGTGGAAGAAATAAAAAAACTGATATAGATAATCTTATACTGCATGCAAGTAATGGCATAACGTATATCTCAGAAAATGAAATAAGCAAAGGATATGAATATGTAGATAAATACAAAATACTTATAAGCAAAACAAGTGCCGAACACGCAGGTGAACCGTCAAGTGATGGTAAATTTCGTGTAATACCATCATCATTAAAAGTACTGAAACCTAAGGAAATTTGTACACACTCATATTTCCTGATTGGTTGTTGGGATGATGAAATTAATGCTGCTAATGCATTAACTTATTTATCAACAAAATTTGTGAGGTTTCTTATGCTGATGTGCATTAGCGGATTTGGTTTATCAAAATTAGTTTTTAATTTTGTGCCGATACAAGACTTTTCAAAATCCTGGACGGATGATGAACTGTATAACGCATATCAATTAACGACAGAAGAAATAAAATTTATAGACAACATAATTAAACCAATGTAAAGGAGATGACCTGATATGCAAAGGATAAATATCAACACCACGCAAAAGATCATCCCTATGCTCTATGGATATACGACTCCGCAGATTAGGTCACATGACGGGTGGACTAAGATTGGTTATACGGAAAAACAGACAGTTGAGGACAGGATAAAGCAACAGACACATACAAGTGATGTTGAATGGAATCTGGAATGGAAAAAAGCTGCTGTATATGATGATGGTTCAGGTGATACTTTTACTGATCATGAATTTCATGCGTATATGCAGAAAAATAATGTTGAGCGTAAACCAGATACAGAGTGGTTTCACATTTCCGGAACTGAATCAAAGAATATGCTTATTGATTTCAAGGAGAACAGAGGAGTTTTATATGCAAAAGGTACAACTGTCCCTTATAGGCTAAGAGATGAACAGGACAGGGCTGTATCAGCTGCAAAAGCATATTTTGACAGTCACGATAAAGCAGAATTTTTATGGAATGCAAAACCACGCTTTGGAAAAACTCTTGCTGCATATGACTTGTGCAGGCGTATGAAAGCAAGCTCAGGAGAAAAGACGTTTAATGTACTTATCGTAACAAATCGTCCTGCAATAGCAAATTCCTGGTATGAAGATTTTGTAAAGTTTCTCGGAGATGAGTCAGGATTTGCATTTATCAGTGAAACTGACAGCCTCAAAGGAAAGCCCTATGTTCTTTCACGTAAGCAGTACATAGACAGTCTTAGCGGGAAGAATTCCAGAAGTGCTGTCGAATTTGTCAGCCTCCAGGACCTGAAAGGTTCTGTACACTTCGGCGGCCAGTATGATAAACTCAGTGAAGTAAAGGATATGAACTGGGATCTGCTTATTGTTGATGAGGCTCATGAGGGCGTTGATACAGCCAAAACAGATATTGCTTTCTATCAGATAAAGAGAAGGTACACTTTACATCTTTCAGGAACACCTTTCAAGGCGCTTGCCAATGATAAATTTGAGGAGAATGCTGTATTTAACTGGACCTATGCAGATGAACAGAAGAAAAAACGCGAATGGGATGAAACACAGGGTACAAATCCTTATGAACCATTGCCACGACTGAATCTGTTTACATATCAGATGTCGGAAATAATACGCAGTGAACTGAAACAGGGCGTGGAAATTGACGGAGAAACAGAAGAATACGCTTTTGACCTTAACTTATTCTTTGAAACAAATGCAAACGGTACATTCAGATATGACAGCTCTGTTGACAAGTTTCTTGATGCACTTACAGTTCTTGAAAAATACCCGTTTTCCACACCTGAACTGCGTAACGAACTGAAACATACTCTTTGGCTGCTCAACCGTGTTGACAGCGCAAAGGCTCTGGCAAAGAAACTGCGTGAGCACCCTGTTTTTAAGGATTATGAAATAGTTCTTGCAGCAGGTGACGGAAAACTCTCAGAAGATGATGAAGCCAGAAATTCATATACAAAAGTCCGTAATGCTATAGAAAAATATGATAAAACAATAACGCTTTCAGTAGGTCAGCTCACAACAGGAATAACAATACCTGAATGGACAGCCGTTATTATGCTCAGTAATATCAAGAGCCCTGCTTTATATATGCAGGCTGCGTTCAGAGCACAGAATCCGTGGAAATATCAGAAAGGTGGCGAATATTTTGTAAAAGAAAATGCCTATGTATTTGATTTTGATCCTGCAAGAACTCTGATTATTTTTGAAGAATTTGCAAATGACTTGTCTTCAGGAACATCCGGTGGAAAAGGTGACAGTGATTCGAGAAAACAGAATGTTCGTGAACTTCTTAACTTCTTCCCTGTCATCGGTGAAGATGAAAGCGGTGAAATGGTTGAACTCGATGCCGAAAAGGTTCTTTCCATTCCGAGAAAAATCCGTTCTGTTGAAGTTGTAAGACGTGGATTTATGTCAAATTTCCTGTTTCAGAATATCGGTAATATTTTCAGTGCTCCGCAGGAAGTTATTGATATTATCCAGAACTTTGAGCCTGTTTCCGAAGGCAGTACCGCAAGTATATCAAAGGAAGAAAGATCAAAGGTATCTGTTGACGATGAGGGTGAAATTGAGGTTGATGAAGCATTTGTAATCGGTCAGACACAGGACATATTCGGAGATAAGATATACAGTGAGATAACAGATATTATAGAAACTAAGACTGCTGAGATAGTTGAAAATACTCCGGAAAAGAAAATGATAGACCAGCTGCAGGAAACGTTCAAAACTGAGCTTATTACGCCTGTTATGGAAATAACAGCGAAGAAGTACGGTTCTGATATAAAACCAAAGGACGGAAAGTCTATTCAGAAACATCTTGAAAAGAAAACAGAGAAAATTGTCACACAGGCAGTCAGTGATTTTACTATTAAAAAACGTGAGATTGAACAGCAGCGCAATGAAGCTCTCTCAAATCTGATTGAAAGAGGTCAGACTGAAAAAGAAGTCAATGACGAGTTTGATGCACTTATAACGGATGCGACAACCAATTTTAAGAAATGTATTTCTGAAAAGCTTGAAAAGACACTGCCTGAACTTACAACAGAAGTTGTACGTACTGTCGAAACAAAGAAACAGGAACGTCAGAAAGAAAGCATTGAAGATGCTGTACGTAATCATTTGAGAGGATTTACAAGAACTATTCCGTCATTTTTAATGGCATACGGTGATGAAAATACCACTCTTGCCAATTTTGATTCCATTATTCCGGATGATGTGTTCAAAGAAGTAACAAGTATAACGATAAAAGAATTCAGATTTCTTCGTGACGGCGGAAATTACAAGGATTCAGAGACCGGTGAAGAAAAACACTATCAGGGAAATCTCTTTGATGAAGTTGTATTCAACGATTCTGTTAAGGAATTTTTGGTACTGAAAAATCGTCTCGCAGATTATTTTGATGAAAGTAATGAAGAAGATATTTTCGACTATATTCCGCCACAGAAAACCAATCAGATATTTACTCCGAAAAATGTTGTAAAGATGATGGTTGATATGCTCGAACAGGAAAATCCCGGTTGCTTTGATGATCCTGATAAAACCTTTGCTGACCTGTATATGAAGTCCGGCCTTTATATTGCGGAAATAGTAAAACGTTTGTACAACAGCCCTGAAATATCAGAACTTTTTCCTGACGGTCAGAAGAGACTTGACCATATCTTTGAAAAACAGGTTTACGGTCTTGCTCCTACTGAAATCATTTACCGTATCGCTCTCAGTTTTATCCTTGGCTTTGACAGTAATTCAAATGAAAGAAAGCATAATTTCCGTATGCTTGATGCACTCCCTTACGCCAAAGAGGGTACACTTGGGAACAAACTGGATGAATTGTACGGATAAAAATAAAGTAAAAACAGCAGACACACGGATAAGGATGTGTGTCTGCTGTTTTTAGTTCAAATTAAAAATATGCATTTTTCAAAAAAATATCCCTCTAAAAATATGCATTTTTCGAAAAATAATCGTCTTAAAATATGCGTTTTAAAAAAAAATACCCCCTGAAAATATGCATTTATCTTGAACAGTTCTTTAATTATATCCTGAAAATCACAGTAATTCAAGGCAGGTTACATGAATCAGTACTTTCATAATTTAAACATCCCGTCAGAAAAATGTTGAAAAATATTTTTTTCAAAATATCTGTTGACAATTTCTTTGGGGCAAAATATAATAAAGATATTGAATATCAATTCTGAAAGGAAGATGTAAAGATGTATAATTTTAATGCTGCTGATGCCGCTGAAAAATGTGTTGCGTGGATCAGAAACTGGTTTGAGGAAAACGGAAAAGGCTGTAACGCTGTTATTGGTATTTCAGGTGGAAAAGACAGCTCCGTTGCTGCTGCACTTTGCTGCAAGGCACTTGGAAAAGACAGAGTTATCGGCGTAATGATGCCTAACGGTGAACAGCATGACATTGACTATTCTATCGACCTTTGTAAGTATCTCGACATAAAGAACTATACTGTAAATATAAAAAATGCATTTGACGGAGTTATGGGCGAAATTGAAAAGCAGATTGATGTAACCACTCAGACAAGAACAAATCTTGCACCGAGAATCCGCATGTCTGTTCTCTATGCTGTTTCACAGTCAAATAACGGACGTGTTATCAATACCTGCAATCTCTCGGAAGACTGGGTCGGATATTCCACAAGATACGGCGATGCAGCCGGTGATGTAAGTCCTATTTCCTTCTTCACAGTTGCTGAAGTAAAGGCTATAGGCAGAGAACTCGGACTCCCTGATAAGTTTGTTGAAAAGCCTCCGATAGACGGTCTCTGCGGAAAGACAGACGAGGACAACCTTGGCTTTAAGTATGAGACACTTGACAGGTATATCCGTGAAGGCATTGAACCTGATCCTGCAACAAAGGAAAAGATTGATACCATGCATGAGAGAAATCTCTTCAAACTTAAGTATATGCCTTGCTATAATTATTTTGAGGAAAACAAGTAAGATTTATGCAGTAAAATAATGCTTTAAACAAAAACAACAGATTTTAGTTCCGGGCTGAAATCTGTTGTTTTTATTTAGGATTTAAGGTTGTTCGTGTAATTTAGTGTAAGTTTTCAAAAATTATTCATGTAAATATACATGAATAATTCTAAAAAACATATTGATTTTTACATGAATATCTGATAAGATAATCTTATGAGAGAAAGGAAGTGGCACAATGTACAGAAAAATAACCGAAGAACTCAACAGGTGGAAGAGTGATCCATACAGAAAGCCGTTGATTATACAGGGTGCGAGGCAGGTTGGTAAGACTTATACTGCCCTTGAATTCGGGAGAAATAATTATGAAAATGTTGCGTATTTTAATTTTGAAACCAGTCCTTCCCTTTCAGAGATTTTTTCAGAAAATATCAGTCCTCAGTATCTTATTCCTTTGCTTTCGCATATATGCGGTAAATCTATAGTAAAAGAAAAAACTCTGATTATATTTGACGAGATTCAGCTGTGTGAACGTGCACTGACAAGTCTGAAATATTTCTGTGAAGAGGCTCCGGAATATCACATTATAGTTGCAGGAAGTCTTCTTGGAGTTGCTGTAAACAGATCGGAATTTTCATTTCCGGTGGGTAAAGTTGATATAAAAACGATGTATCCTATGGATATGGAGGAATTTTTACTTGCAATGGGAGAGAACGAGCTTACCGACAGAATAAAAAAATGCTTTGCAGAAAATATCCCTATGCCCTCTGTACTTCACGAATCTGCAATGCAGCTGTACCGACAGTATCTTGTAACGGGTGGAATGCCGGAATGTGTTTTACAGTATTCGCAGACCAGAGACATGATTCTCGTCAGACACACTCAGAGCAATATACTTCAGAGCTATCTCAATGACATGAGCAAATACAACAATCTCAATGAGATTAAAAAGACAAGACTTGCTTACGATAATATAACAGTTCAGCTTTCGAAGAAAAATACACGTTTTCAGTATAAGCTGATAAAAAAAGGCGGCAGAGCTTCAGAGTTTGAAAATGCAATAGAATGGCTTTGCCTTTCAGGAATTGTATCGCAGGTTTATAAGGTCGAACAGATAAAAAAACCGCTGGAAAATTACAGAGATATAGATTCGTTTAAAATATATATATCTGATATGGGACTTCTGGGTGCCAAAAAGGAAATAAATCCGGATGATATACTCTTTATGTCAGAAGAAATAAACGACTTCAAAGGTGGCATGACTGAAAACTATGTAAATATTCAGCTGAAAATAAACGGCTACTCCACATATTACTGGGAATCAGACAGAGGAGCAGAAATAGATTTTATCATTCAGCGTGAAAATCACCTCATACCTGTTGAAGTCAAATCCGCCGACAATACAAAAGCCAAAAGCCTGAAACTATACATGCAAAAATTTTCTCCGGAATACGCCGTAAAAATTTCTGCTAAAAACTTTGCCTTTGAAAACAGAATAAAAACAGTACCGCTGTATGCGGTTTTCTGTTTGTGAAAAAATCTCCCTGCACCGCTATCTGCAGGGAGATTTTTGTTTTTTTGGTGAACACAATGGACTCGTTCACATTTATTTTTTCTTTCAGATTTTATTATAATACCTGAAATATTATTTGTCAATGGTTTGATATGATACACTTATGTGAGGATTTTCTCATTTTACCTGTACTCAAACCTAAGTATCTCGCAGTTCCCTACTCCGAACTCCGCATATTCCTCATTTGTCATATCATAAAAATACGACCGTATCACTCTTGAAATACCGTTGTGGGCAACCAGCAGAAATGTCCTTTCGTCATTTTTCAGCTCATCAAGCAGATTGTAGATTCTCTGTGCAAGACGGAGCATGGACTCCCCGCCTTCGTAGCTGTTGATAAAATATGTCTTTGCCACAGCAAATTCCTTCCCGTTTCGCGGTGTTCCCTCGTATTTGCCGAAACACTGCTCCTTCAGCCTTTCTTCACACTCCATCGGTATACCTGTAATCTCTGAAATATGACGTGCGGTTTCGGCTGCACGGATAAGCGGGGAATAAAGAATCCTGTCTATCTTAATATCTTCCTCAAGTATTTTTCTCCCCAGAAGCTCAGCCTGTTCATGTCCCTTTTCGGTCAGTTCAATATCGGTGGTTCCGCAGATTTTGTTTTCTACATTCCATACAGTCTGTCCGTGTCTTGCAAAATATATATGCGGCATAATGATTTCCTTTCGTTTATAAATGTGCTGAAACTGAAATGATTCAGATTACTCACTTTCCGGGAATTTTACAGTTACTTTGGGATAATAATGCTGCAGCTGAACCCTGATTGTATTAATACAGCGTGTAATGCATTTTTCATCATAATACTGATACAGGTCCTCAGTTTCTATAAATATGTTTTCCGGCGGTTTAATCTGAGCTCCGAATAATGACTGCGCTGCATTTACCTGCTTGTCAAAATCAGTGCTGAATGGTTTTGCCTTGATTTTTTTTCTGCAGGCAACAGCTTTTTCAGATAAAGGATAATCCATAACAGTATCTGAAAATAATGCAGCACCATTATCAAACAAAGGTGCATATCCAAAAATACCGGAAGACATGTTGTGTATTACAAGAATATTATGAAAATGCCTGTCCTCATTTAACACAAGTCTGTCAAATTCAAGTATGGCTGTAAGATATCGGCCGAATTCTGAAAGTCCGTTAAGTGACGATATTTTTTCGCACAATATCTGAATACGCTCTGCTGCTGAATGTGATTTTCTGAACAGATCATCGATGTCAGTGGTGTATATATGTTTCATTAATCTTGGCAGAGAATATTCTGCAGTGTCATTTTTCAGAAAACTGTCAGATTCACAGCCTGTTTTATCTCCATAGTAAGTTACAGCGACACATGGCCGGTATTCAACTGTTTCATAGGGAAAATTTATGGCCTTTGCCAGTCGTGAACACAGTACCTCGGCAAGTCCTTCATATCCCATGCAGTCAAGTTTATACCATTTGCCCTTATATAAATATTTTGACTGATTTCCTTTGCTTGATGTTGAAACGGTTTCGTTAAGTGAACGGGACAGTTCAATCACGTATTTTGACTTCATCATAGGTGGTTGTGTCCTCCTCGCCGTAGCGTATCCATCCGTAATCCTCCCATGCTGCACCATGGTTTCTCTTCACTATATCCCATGGGTCATAAGCCGGTATATCAAAGAATTTTAACATCTGTTTAAGATCGAATCTTGTTTCAGGCATGCATCTTGATTTTATGAAATCTTCCAGATCTTTTATCGTAGGGTTTGTATTTACACCGAAAGGCAGCATCATAGGGTCATCAACATAGTTTTCCACAGATACTTCGTTAGTGGAAAAATCATAAGTTATCTTTGCATGAGTTTTATCTCTCCACATAAAATACAATACATTTGGCACAGCAGATTCCTCCTTTATAATAAATATAGAATATCAAATCAGATGGCAGGTGTCAAGTATATGTGTAATATTACCTATATCAAAGCTTTCCCGTCAGCAAGATCCTGTGCCAAAAACGGGAAGAAATAAAATGGTACAGTCATTAGTTTCTGTTCAGAATTATAGCCGTAATTACCTTTGGAAACCTTTATAGCAAGTTCAAATTTGTTGTGATTTGAAAATTTCTCAAGGGAGTTAAGTGTTCCGCGGCCTTTTTTTACATCAATAGGATAGAGTTTGTTATCAGATTCAATGATAAACTCCAGTTCTGCAGAAGATTTCCCTCTCCAGTAAAATAATTTATGCTCTTTTGCGGTCAGTTCATTTGCAATAAAGTTTTCGAAGAAAATTCCTGAAAGTGTATTTTCTCTTTCGCTTGAGATAAATGATGCAGCGTTAATACCGCTTTGATAGGAGAACATACCAATGTCACCGAGAAAAAGACGAAAATTACTTTCGCTGTCGGGAATCAGCGGCATAGTAATGTGTTCTTTTAACTGAAAAGACTGATTTACAATATGAGCAAGTGTCAGCCATTGAACAGAAGTTGCAAAATCTCTTGTTTTTCCTTTCTCCTCAATCAGTCCCGGAGAAAAGTTTTTTGATTCCCTGTTAAGTTCCTTGTATATGCTGGAAAATAGTGTCCGCGAACGAAGAACAGCTTCCCTGCTTGCCTGATAAAGTTCCATATCAGACAAATAATTATCATACAGGACTTTGAGAATTTCTCTTGCATCAAAAAGATTATTTTCCTCAATAAAAACATCAACAGCTTCCGGCATACCGCCCACAAGGAGATATCTGTAAACCTGTTCCATCGCAAGGTTGTGAATATCAGTATCAGGAGCCGTTTTTCTTTCATAGGCTTTTTTTATTGTTTCGTACAGCACAGTGTTGCTGTTCATAAGAAATTCATCAAATGTCATAGGATAAACGGTTATCTGATTTATTTTACCTACAGGAAACAGAAATTTTTCATTTTCAGCAGCTCCCCGTTTGTGAGTTTCACGCTGAATTTTTATTCTGACCATTGAACCGGTAGCGATTACAGGAATATGTCTGTAATCCTGACAGAAATATTTTAGTGCAGAAATTATATTAGGGCATTCCTGTACTTCGTCAAAAATCAGAAGGGTATTTTCACTGATTTTTATACCTTTGTGCAGAGAAATATACTCAATTATTTTTTCAGCATTTGCGGTTTTTGAACAGAATGTTCTTATCTCATCTTCAATTTTGCAGTCGATGTAAATATAACTTTTCTTATAAAATCTTTCAGCAAAAATATCTTTTATAAGATAGGTTTTCCCCACCTGTCGTGCTCCCCATACAATGAGAGGCTTTTTTCTTTTATCGTTGTTCCACTCTATCAGTTTTTGAAGTGCATTCCGTTCCATAAATAAACTCCTCCGATATGGTAAACTAAAAAACCGGTTACAGATATAGTATATCATAACATGTACCGGTTATCAAGTTTATTTTATAATTATCTGCACCATTTACGGTATTTTCAAGAGTATTATCTGTACCTGTACAGTATTTTCTGTTTTTCCGTAATGAAAATATTGATTTTTCCGAAAATATCTGTTATTATGCTCTTATAGGCTAAAAATAAACAATGCGAGGGAAAACAGATGAAAAAAATACTCATATCAAATGACGACGGAATAAATGCATCCGGAATAATCAGACTTGCAAAAGCTGCGCAGAAATACGGGGAAGTCTGGGTTGTGGCACCGGACTTTCAGAGAAGCGGTGCGTCCCACAGTATCAATCTTCATAATTCCATAGACGTATATGAATCAGATTTTCCGGTTGAGGGAGTAAGAGCATTTTCAACTACAGGTACACCTGCAGACTGCGTGAGGCTGGGAGTGCTGAGCATTATGCCGGAAAAGCCGGATATGGTTCTTTCAGGGATTAATTTCGGGTACAATGCAGGTTCTGATATTCAGTATTCAGGTACGGTGGGTGCTGCTATGGAGGCTGCTTTCCAGGGAATACCTGCTATTGCATTTTCCGAGGGTACAGGTGAGGGATATATTATAACCGATATGTATCTTGAAAGAATACTTGATGAAGCTGTTGATTATTCAGCAAAACCGGGAGAGATACTGAACATAAATTTTCCGACATGCAGACCTGATGAATTAAAAGGGATTTTAAGAGACAGATTTGTTTCTTCAGGCTGCATTTACAGAGATCATTACACATGTGAGGAAATTTCTGATGGCGGAAAAAGATACATGGTTGAGGGCGTTTATAACGAAGATGCTGAAGAAGATTCTGATTTGAAAGCGTTGTTCGACAAATACATATCAATAGGAATTGTAAAAAATATCGGTTATGGTTGTCTCTTATAATTACAGAATTCTGATAAAACACATATTTCCCGAATCGTTTTTTTGACTATCTTATAGAAAATCAATATATTTTTATTATTCTCTGTTGACAAAGTAGTGATAATATACTATAATAACAGTATATTATTGAAAGAGGTGGAAATGATTAATGGGAAAAATCAAGATTATTACTATCGGGAGAGAATACGCCAGCGGAGGAAGAGCTGTTGGTAAACTTATTTCAGAGAAACTTGGAATTCCTTTTTACAATAAGGAAATTCTTCATATGGCTGCGGAAAATCTGAATATGTCCGCAGAAGATGTTAAGTATGCAGATGAAACGGCAGCAAACAGCCTGCTTTACAGCATGTCGCTTATGAGCAATCTAAGTATGGGAACAACACTTCCTTTAAACGACAGGATATATATAGAAGAGCGGGAAGTAATTAAAAAACTTGCACAGCAGGGACCGTGCGTTATAGTCGGCAGATGTGCTGACAGCATACTGAGGGATATACGTGATGATGTTCTCAATGTGTTCATCTACGCAGATGCTGAATCACGTGCCAAGAGAGCCGTCGAAGAATACGGTGAATCTCCTGAGAATGTTTACCAGAGTCTCAGAAAACATGACAAGAAGCGCTCCACTTACTATAACCTCAATACAGGTCAGAAATGGGGAGCAAAAGACAACTATGATTTATGTCTTAACAGTGCAAAAATCGGCATAGAGATGTGTGCTGACTCAATAATACACATAGCTTCAAATCTCTGATTAACTCTGATTCTGACTAAAATATAATAAATGAAAAAATCCGGAGCCGCAGTTTATCTGTGGTTCCGGATTTTTTATTTATGATTTACGCTTTTGCTTTTGACTTTGCACGCATCTGATTTGAGAGGATTCTCTTTCTGATACGGATGTTATTCGGTGTTATTTCGAGGAGTTCGTCATCAGCAAGGAATTCAAGGCTTTCTTCAAGACTTAACTTTCTTGGCGGAATAAGTCTGAGTGCATCATCGCTTCCGCTTGCACGTGTGTTTGAAAGGTGTTTTTTCTTACATACGTTTACAACGAGATCTTCTGACTTAGGAGATACACCAACAATCATTCCTTCGTATACCGGTGTGCCTGCACCAATGAAGAGAGAGCCTCTTTCCTGTGCATTGTACAGACCGTATGTTACAGCTTCACCTGTTTCAAATGAAACGAGAGAGCCTGTTTTTCTTCTTGGAATATCTCCCTTGTATGGTTCGTATCCGTTGAATACACTGCTCATGATTCCTTCGCCCTTTGTATCTGTAAGGAATTCGCTCTTGTAGCCGAAGAGACCACGTGCAGGAACTGAGAATTCAAGGCGCATTCTGTTTCCCTGCGGATGCATAGTGAGCATCTCTGCCTTTCTTGTACCCATCTTTTCCATTACTGAACCAACGCAGTCTTCTGGTACGTCAACCACAAGAAGTTCCATCGGTTCGCATTTTTCGCCGTCTATTTCCTTGTAGAGAACTCTTGGGGTTGAAACGGAGAGCTCATATCCTTCACGGCGCATATTTTCAATGAGGATTGAGAGGTGCATTTCACCACGGCCACATACTGAGAATGAGTCTGAGTTTTCTGTTTCTGTAACTCTGAGTGAAACGTCTTTAAGAAGTTCCTTGAAGAGCCTGTCACGAAGCTGACGTGATGTTACAAACTTGCCTTCCCTTCCGGCAAACGGGCTGTCATTTACTGAAAATGTCATTTCTACAGTAGGTTCACTTATCTTTGCGACAGGGAGAGCTTTGAATTCTGACTGAGCATCACATACTGTATCACCGATAGTGATATTTTCAATACCGCTTATCCATACGATGTCACCTACAGTAGCTTCCTGTACAGGTACTCTATGAAGTTCCTGTATCTGGAGGACACTTACAATCTTTGCGTTATAAGGTTTCTTTGAATCAAAACAGTCACCAATGGTAACGTTCTGGCCGACCTTTACAGAACCGCTCTGAATACGTCCGATACCGATGCGGCCTACGTAGTCGTTGTAGTCAATTGAGGAAACGAGCATCTGGAGAGGTGCTGTTTCGTCGCCTTCAGGAGCTGAGATATAGTTGATGATTGTATCGAAAAGCGGAGTGAGATCCTTGCCTGGTTCATACTGGCTGAGTGAAGCTGTACCGCTTCTTCCTGAACAGAAGAGGATAGGACTTTCAAGCTGTTCATCGCTGGCGTCAAGATCGAGTAGGAGCTCGAGAACTTCATCGCCGATTTCGTCAAGTCTTGCATCAGGCTTGTCTATCTTATTTACAACAATGATGATCTTGTGGCCCATTTCGAGAGCCTTGGAGAGAACGAAACGTGTCTGTGGCATAGGACCTTCTGCTGCGTCAACAAGAAGCAGGACACCGTCTACCATGTTGAGTACACGTTCAACCTCACCACCGAAGTCAGCATGTCCCGGAGTATCTATGATATTAATCTTTGTTCCGTTATAGCAGACTGATGTGTTTTTTGCAAGGATAGTGATTCCTCGTTCTTTTTCAAGATCGTTGCTGTCCATTACTCTTTCCGCAACAGACTGGTTTTCTCTGAATGCTCCGCCCTGCTTGAGCATTTCATCAACGAGAGTTGTCTTGCCGTGGTCAACGTGGGCAATGATAGCGATATTTCTTAAGTCGTTTCTTACCATAAATAAATCCTCCTGAAATAATGGCGATTTGGTATACCTGACTAAAAAACTTTTTGTTTCTTAGTGAAAGTTGCTATAAAATTATTCCTGTTTTAAAAACTAATGATTATAATGCTAAAAAAGTTGTGCATAAAAAATTTCCTGCAGAAAAATGCAGGAAATGACTGGTGGAAGAGGATGGAGTCGAACCATCGACGCTGAAAGC
>JAUNJJ010000080.1 GCA_030533325.1 Oscillospiraceae bacterium | reverse complement strand
AGATTCTATAATGAACAACAAATCAAAAAAGAAGGAAAGGAACGATTCCGCAGATCCGGCCGGAAGAACAAACTCAAAGCACAAGGATACCCTTTTCAGATGTATCTTTACCTTTAAAAAAGAGTGGTTACTTGAGCTTTACAATGCAGTAAACGGTACTGCTTACACAAATCCGGACGACATTACCTTTACCACTATCGGAGATGCTGTGTACATAGAGATGAAAAATGATATCTCATTTCTTATTTCAGATATTATGAATTTCTATGAACACCAGTCAACCTACAACCCTAATATGCCGGTTCGTATGCTGATTTACAGCGGAATGGTCTACAGCAGATACGTGGAAGACAAAAATAATGACTTCAATCTCTACGGAAGCCGTATCAACAAACTCCCTGTTCCGAAGTGCGTATGTTTCTACAACGGCAAAACCAGCAAGCCGGACATTTCAGTTCTGAAGCTTAGCGATGCTTTCGGACCTGAAAACCAAACCGAACCGGACATTGAAGTCAAGGTCACCATGCTTAACATCAACTACGGTCATAACCTTAAACTGATGGAAGCCTGCAAGCCGCTTCAGGAATACGCCTGGTTTGTAAATGAGATCAGAAGCAATCAGAGTAAACAGCTCAACGCTGAGACTTCCATTGACAGGGCGATTGACACTATGCCCGATGATTACAGAATCAAATCCTACCTGCTTAACAACCGTGCGGAGGTGAAACGTATGTGTATTACTGAATTCAACAAACAGAAATTCCTTGATGACTGTAAACGCGAAGCTGAAGAGGAACGCGAAAGAGCTGACCGTGCAGAAAAAAAGCCAGAGATGCAGAGACTAAGGTCAGAGAAGCAGAAGAAAAGGCCAGAAAGGAAAAATTTCAGTCTGAACTTTCCTTTATAAAAATTCTTATGGGTAATACAAATATGTCCGCTGAAGAGGCTATGAAAGCCATCGGGATAAAACCTGATGATTTTCAGAAGTACGCAGACATACTGCTGAATGCTAACTGAAAAAACAAAAAATCCGAATATCACAATTAAAAATTATTTTAAAAACTTTCAGTAAACCAGAAAAATGCCGTTTTCCAGAATCCGGGAAACGGCATTTTTATTATTAAGAAAATCTTAAGAAACCCCTCCGTCAAAATTTAAGAAAAAGAAGTTATAATAAAATCACGGAAGGAGGAGAGACGAAATGGGACGGAAATTTGAAGTTGAGCGTATTTTGTGGTACAATATTCTAAAAAGACTTATCGAATAAGGAGAGCAGAATATGAATGGAATAGATGGCTCAACTATACTGGTTGTTGATGATGATCATGATATAGTAAATGCTGTTTCAAAGCTTCTGGAGATGGAAGGATATAAAATTATAAAGGCCTACGACGGACTTGAGGCACTTGACTGTATTATGCAGAACGATGTTCAGCTGATACTTATAGATATAATGATGCCGAAGCTGGACGGGCTTTCAGCTATGATGAGGATAAGAGAGAAAAAGAATATCCCGGTGATAGTTCTTTCAGCAAAATCAGAAGACAGCGACAAGATACTCGGACTTTCAATGGGTGCTGATGATTACATAACAAAACCCTATAACCCTATGGAACTTTCCGCAAGGGTTCGTTCAAATCTCAGAAGATACCTGATGCTCGGTTCAGCACAGACTTCATCAGATACGGGAAATGTAATCAGAAACGGCGGCCTCTCACTTGATAAGGACGCAAGACAGTTTTATGCTGACGGTGAACCTGTGAAACTTACGGCTACAGAGTATAAGATTGCAGCACTGCTCATGGAAAATGCAGGACGGGTATTTTCGGCGGAAGAAATATATTCAAAAGTGTGGAACGAAGATTCATATTCAGTAGAAAATACAGTTATGGTGCATATACGCCATATCAGAGAAAAGATAGAGATAAATCCGGGCGAGCCGAGATATCTGAAGGTCGTCTGGGGAATAGGTTATAAGATAGAAAAAATACCCGGAGGATAAAAGATGGGCTTTTTTAAGAAAAAATCAGTGCGTGTGGCGGCACTTGTTACTGCATTTGCATTGGTTTGCTGTGCAGCGTATGCAGCAGTCGGAAATATGATAAATAATAACGCAGCCAGTAAAATAAACCAAAACACATATTTAATTCATGAGAATTCTGCTGATGAATTTCGGGAGATAAACAGCTGGGCATGGAAAGTGGTCAGTATGTATATGATGTACACTAAAAATACGCTCCCTGACAGCCGGTCTCTTGAAAGTGAAATGAAAAGAATCGGTCTTACAGACAGCAGCGGAGATCTGATACTGCCCGTATCTGAAAACTATTATTATAGTATAGAAATAAACGGAGAAAAATACTCAAACAATCCAGAGATATTTTCAGAAAAAGCTGACAGTAAATATATGTATGAGTCCAGATGCGATATAAACAATAACAAAATTCTCACGGAACCGGAATACATGGAATATTTTTACGGATATATCTATTCAAACCGATGCTACACCAATAATGCGGGTATGTATTATTATTATGCAGACGGACGGGGCATTGCGGTTTACACTTATGATACTGAAGGACTGGAAAGCTATACAGATAATCTAGGAGCCGTTATATATATGAACAGTGACGGAACCTCACCTGTACCGTGTATTTATAACGCTGGTTACAGCTATACAAGTTTTGATGCAGATAACCCTTTGCATGAAGAAAATATGAAAATAGGATACAGTGATACTGCAAGGATAAATATTATTCCGATACAGAAACACATAGATGAATATGAAAAATTTAAAACAATCAGAGACGCTGCTGAGCAGAAAAGCATGCGTACTATGGTTTGGTGTATCGCACTTATTGCACTGGCCGGACTGATGACCGTGTATGTTGTAATAATGGGAGGATATAACGAGAACGAAGGCAGATTTTTACTCAGATTTCAGGACAGAAGATTCGGTGAATTTCATGTGATTGCTGCGGTTTTGTCTTTAGGAATGGTATACTATTTGTATATATTTGAGTTTGACAGAATAATAAACGGATTTGGAGAAACTGAAGTAAAAGCAGGAGGGACTGCCATAGCAGGAATACTTTATCTTATACTTGTATTTTCAGTTGATTCACTTCTCAACAGACTAAAGTGCAGAAATATAAAAGATACATTCCTGATTACAGAGACAGCAGGTAAAGTGTGCAGTAGAATAAAAGATAAAATAATTGAATTTGAAATGATGAGAAATGATGCCTTTACAAAGAGATTTCTTCTCAGAATTCTCTTTGCCGTGGCAGCAGGATTTACAGCAGCGGTTATTACCCTGTTTACCGAAAGCATTCTGTTTTTTGTCGCATCGGCTGTTGTTATTGTTGTTGTTTACACATTTTCCGGTTTAAAGGATCTGGAGGCACTTAATAAACTCTATGAAAATATTGCAAAAATAAGCGAGGGTGACTATACTATGTGTATTGATGACCGGGGCAGTGTTACATACAGTGCAACAACAAATCTGAACCGCATATCCGACGGTATTCAGAATGCCGTTGACGAGCAGCTGAAATCCGAAAGAATGAAGATAGAACTTGTTACAAACGTATCGCACGACCTTAAAACCCCGCTTACTTCAGTTATAAGCTATGTTGACCTGCTTTCAAGAGAGGAACTTCCGCCGGAGGCGAGGGACTATGTTTCGGTACTTGAGCAGAAAACGGCAAGGCTTAAAAATATTGTGTCGGATGTATTTGACCTTGCAAAAGCGACAAGCAGTACCGACGTAAATGTTGAGAGGATAGACGCTGTCATACTTGTAAGACAGGTACTTGCCGATATGGAGGAGACTTCGCGGAAATATGAACGTGAGATCAAAACGGATATCGGTGCGGAAAGTGCATTTATCATGGCAGAGGGCAGAAAAATGTACCGTGTCATTCAGAATCTCATTGACAATGCACTGAAATACTCCATGAACGGTACAAGGATATATTTAAAACTCCGTGCTGAAAACGGAAAAGTATGTATCAATATCAAAAACACTGCAGCCTATGAGATGACATTTACACCTGAAGAAATCACAGAGAGATTTACACGCGGAGACAAGTCACGAACCACAGAGGGAAGCGGTCTTGGTCTTTCAATAGCAAAGAGCTTCACCGAAGCCTGCGGCGGAAGTTTTTCCGTAAGCACGGACGGAGATGTGTTTGCTGCAAATATTGAATTTGATGTGGTGTGAGCAATTATTAACAGTAGGAGATAACATGAAAAAGAAAATATTTTTGCTGGTTTCTTTTGCAGTAGCAGTTGTTTTTGCAGGTCTGTGCATGATAAAAAAATATGCATATAACGTTGAGCCTGTTAACTTAAGCGACCTGCAGTGTGCAGATATCGGTAAGGCAGATAAACTTATGATAGTTGCACACCCGGATGATGAAGTTCTGTGGGGCGGAGGTCATCTTATGGATGAGGGCTATTTTGTTGTATGCATTACAAACGGACGCAACAGAAAAAGAAGTGAAGAGTTTCAAAAAGTTATCAGCACTTCCGGAAACAGTGGTCTTATACTTGACTATCCCGATAAGATTTTCTGGAAGCGTGACAATTGGGCGGATGTATACGAAATGATAAAATGTGATTTGGAAACAATTGTGGGATACAAGGAATGGAAACTTATCGTCACACACAACCCGAACGGAGAGTACGGACATCAGCATCATAGGATGACCAGCAAAGCTGTTACAGATGTTTATAATGAAATATGTGATCCGCAACCGGAGTTGTATTACTTTGGAAAATATTATAAAAAATCAGATATGGAAAAGATAAAAAACAGTCTGGAAAAATTAAGTTCACCTCAGCTTGAATTTAAGGAGAGCCTTGAAAAAAAATACAGCTCACAGGCTGGAACAATAGAAAAATTAAAACACATGAATGAATATGAAACGTGGACAATATATGAAGAAAGAGATAAATAAAAACGAATTAAAAAACAATGCAGTATTTCACTGTATAGTACTGTCGGCAGTCTTCCTGCTGACAGTACTTGCTGTTACACGTCTGAGATATGCTTACGGGTCAACGCTTGACTGGTGCAGTCAGCATTATGTGTTCCCGGATTATTTCAGAAATCTGTTCTATGAAACCGGAGAGCTTTTTCCGGGATTTGCACCGCATATAGGTGCAGGAGAAAATATTTACTATTTTTCATATTACGGATTGTTTTCTCCGGCAGTAATGCTTTCGTATCTGTTACCATATGTTGATATGAAGGAATATATACAGATATCAAGTATTGCAGAAATGCTGATAAGCATAAATCTTTTTTATGTATTTATAAGCAGAAAATTCAGAAGCAGTACGGCTTTTGCAGTATCATTTCTTTTTATGATTTCCCCGCCTCTGATTTTCAACAGTCACAGACATATAATGTTTGTAAACTACATGCCTTTTCTGATAGCTGCACTGATATCTGCTGATTTATTTATTGAGAAAAATATAAAAACGCCGCTTATACTGTTTACTTCACTGACTGTGTATACAAGCTGGTTTTTCAGTATACCATCAGTTCTTGCAATAATTACATACAGCATTTATTCATATCTCAGACAAAACAGGTCTGGTATAAAAGCTTTTCTGTCAGCAGGTATGAGATTTGCACTATGTATGATAACTTCAGTAATGACAGCAGGAATACTTCTACTGCCTTCGCTTAAGGCTGTTTTGTCAGGAAGGAAAGGTGCAGGAGCCGGATTCAGCTTATCTGCTCTGCTGCCGTTTTCAGTACCTTCAGTCATATGTCTTTCCCCTTACGCTTTTGGGCTTTCGTGTTTTACAGGACTGTCAGTTGTATTTGCAGTGACACTTAAGAAAAACAAAGCCGGAAAATTTCTTGGAACAGTTCTGGCTGCATTAATTGTATTTCCTGTGTTTGTACTTTTGCTGAACGGCGGTATGTATGCTGACGGAAAGGTACTTATTCCGTTTATTCCACTTTCCCTTATACTTACAGCACAGCTGTACGAAGAAATTCAGAAAGAAAAAACTGATATAAAAAGGCAGATTTTCATACTGCTGATATGTGTTTTGCTTAGTTTTTTATTCTATAATCCGAAGTACGATATAAAAAAATATTTATCTACAGCTGTTATCGGAACTGACACATTGATATCATGTATTTTTTTGTATGTTTATATCATAAAGCAGAAGAAAGTATTTCTCGTTCTTTCCATGATGTTTACAACACTGATATCATTTACAGCAGGGAATAGTTATGATAATCTGATATCGAAAAATATGCTGGAGTATAATAATTCACGGATAACAGACGATATGCTTGACGTTATTTCTTCAGAAGAAAATGTTGTCAGAAGCTCAGTTGCTGTGAGAAGAACGGAAACAGTTAATATGATTTACAGTTCAGAATATTATTCTTCTTATGTTTACTCTTCTCTGCGTAATCAGTATTACAGTGATTTTTATTTCGATATGATTGAAAATGAAAATGAATACCGGAACAATGCACTTATAACGCGGTCCTCCAATATTCTGTTTAATATTTTTATGGGCAGTAAGTATGTTGTATCAAAAAAGCCGAAAATGGAAACCGGATATGTTCAGGTTATGAAAGACAATGATTTGTATTTGCATAAAAATGACTATGTACTTCCTGTCGGACGAAGTTCAGATATGCTTATCAGCCGTCGTGATTTTGATAAGCTTTCCTCTCCGGAGCGTATGGAAGCTCTGGTAAAATGCATCGTTACAGAAGATGAGGTGAAAAGCAGTTTTAAGTCAACCTGCAGGGAGTATGACGGTTTAAAAATTCATGAAAATGAACACATCAGATTTTCGGATGGTAAATACATAATAAAGAGTGACAGGGAGTTCAGTACTTCAGTTAAACTTGATGACAGAATTTCCGGAGACAGGATTCTGCTGATTTTTATGGATGCAGAAAATCTTTCAGATACCCGTGATGCACGTATCCGAATAAATCAAAGCAAAAACACTATAACGAATCCGCTTTGGAAGTACTATAACGGAAATACAGAATTCAGTTTTGTAATTACGGCAAACGGCCAGGATGATATCAGTGAACTGAATATGACATTCAGTGACGGGGAATACAGTGTAAGTAATATAAAGGCATATACCATAGATTATCCTTACGATGTTAAACTTACCGGGGAGTTTATTTTTGACAAAGAACTCACATCCGGGGACATTATTGCGGGTAGTATCGACTGCAGCGAAGACGGATATTTTATGATTACTGTTCCGTATGATGAAGGATTCCGGATTACAGTAGATGGAAGGATGCAGGAATACAGCATTACCAGCGGAGCTTTTATCGGTTTTCCATTAACCAGAGGGCATCATGTTATATGTGCCGAGTATCATGCTCCATGGCGGAAGGCCGGAATAACGTTTTCGGCTGTTGGGCTGATGATTCTTGTCACGGTAGCTGTGACAGATTTTATTTCTTTATCACGACGGGCAACACGCAGAAAAAGAAGCTCTGTTTAATTCTTAACAGAGCTTTCATGATTTTATTTTTTCCCCGGATTCACAAAACAGTTTACAACCGGAATGGCTGCGGCAAATGCAAGTGAGGCCAGCAGTTCGTTACGGCCGAGGGGAACAGTTGAAAATACAGGCTGAAATACAGGCAGGTATACAGAGGCTGTTATTACTGCAAGGGAAATCAGAACTGCAGCTATGAGTTTCAGATTGCTGAAATATTTTACTGTGAAGATATTTCCGTTTTCCGATTTGCACTCGAAAACATGGATCAGCTGTGAGAAAACGAGTGTTACAAGGGCAGCGGTTCTTGCATGCTCAGTGCTGCCGGTCATTTTCAGGATAGTTGAAAAGCTGCCCAGAGTACACAGACCGATCATTATTCCGCGAAAAATTATTTTACTCATAAGTCCGCCTGAGAAGAAGCTCTCTGAAGCCTTTCTCGGCGGCTTTTTCATGTCTGCTTCATCAAACGGTTCAACACCGAGTGCAACGGCCGGAAGTCCGTCAGTGAGGAGGTTTACAAGCAGGAGCTGTGTCGGAAGAAGAACGACGGGGTATCCCATTATTATTCCGGCAAACATCGTCAGGACTTCACCGATATTGCAGGAGAGAAGGTACCGCACAAACTTTCTGATGTTTGAATAGATGCAGCGGCCCTGCTCAACAGCACTGACAAGTGTGGCAAAGTTGTCGTCCATAAGAATTACATCAGCAGCCTGTTTGGCTACATCTGTACCTGTAATGCCCATAGCAACTCCCACATCTGCTTCCTTTATTGCAGGAGCGTCATTTACACCGTCACCGGTCATGGTTACTATATGACCTTTCTGTTTGTACGTTTTTACAAGTCTCAGTTTGTGGGAGGGATTTACCCTCGCAAATACAGAATAATCGTCGATACTGTTACAGAGTTCACTGTCGCTCATTCTGTCCAGTTCATCGCCTGTTATCGCTTTCTTTCCGCGGAGTATTCCGGCCCGTCGTGCTATTGCAACAGCAGTGTTTTTATGGTCACCTGTTATCATAACTGTATCAATGCTTGCATTTCTGCAAAGACGAATGGCTTTTTTAGCTTCTTTTCTGACCGGATCTATCATTCCTGTAAGTCCGGTAAATACCATGCATGAGGTGTCGTTTTCCACATTTGAAGAAACCTTTGTTGAAAACGCAAGAACTCTGAGAGCGGAATCAGAATATTTTATAACGGTTTCTTCTATCTTCTTTCTTATCTGCATATCCATAGGGACAATTCCGTTTTCGGTTTCAATGAAGGAACAGTTTTTAAGAATAACATCGGGTGCACCCTTCATGATTATCATTTTATTTCCGTCAGGTGTTCTTACCGTTACTGTCATGGAACGTGTTTCAGAATCAAAGGGGATTTCGTTTATCTTTCTGTACTGGCTTTCGAGATTTTCAGCACGGATATTTCCCTTGGCTGCGGCAATAAGCAGAGCAGCTTCTGTCGGGTCTCCGGTTACCTTCCACTGTCCTTCGGACCTGACTACTGCACGGTTTCTCTGTGCTGCACCGGTATTTCCGGATATTGATGCCGTGCTGCAGAGTACGCATGATATAAGGAGCTTTTTCAGTACAGGGGAGGAGGCGGTATTTATCATTCCGCCGTTTTCATCACGTATACAGCCGGATATACTGTAACCGGTGCCTTCAGTCTGATATTCCTCAGTGCCTGCAAGTATATTTGTAACCGTCATTTTATTTTCGGTTATGGTTCCTGTTTTATCCGAACAGATTACAGAGGTGCAGCCGAGTGTTTCAACGCTGTGCAGCCTGTTTACCAGAGCCTTCTGTTTAAGCATACGGTTTACAGCAAGCGCAAGTGCGATGGTAACGGTGGCGGGAAGCCCTTCAGGTATTGCTGCAATTGCGATTGTTATACCGGTCATAAGCATTGCGAATACATCTTCTCCGCGCAGTATGCCGGCAGCAAACACTATAATGCAGACCGCTATGCACAGTATCGCAACAGTTTTTCCAAGCTCGGCAAGTCTTTTCTGAAGAGGTGTAAGTTCATCTTCTATCCCGGAAATCATACCGGATATCTTTCCAATCTGAGTTTCTTTCCCCGTGGCTATAACACGGGCGGACGCATGACCTTCAGTTATTACGGTACCGGCATATATTACAGAAGGATTGTTAAGAGAATTATCGGTTTCATCAGCATTTCCGGGATGTTTTGAAACCGGAACTGATTCACCGGTGAGGACTGATTCATCCGCACGAAGCCGTGTGGAATTTAATATTACACAGTCAGCAGGTACCTTGTCTCCGGCTTCAACCTCTGTTATATCGGAAACTACTATTTCAGAAGCTTTGATAACAGTAAGTATTCCGTCACGGTAAACCTTTGCAGAAGGTGAAGTGATTTTTTTCAGTGCCTCAAGTGTCTTCTCCGTTTTGTATTCCTGTATAAATCCAAGCACAGCATTGAGAAATACTATGAGTATTATAGTTACAGAGTCATAAATTTCTCCTAAAAACACAGATATAACAGTAGCAGCAAGCAGAATCATAACCATTATATCCCGGAACTGATTTATAAATATTTTCAGAGGCTTTGATTTTTTCTCCTCTGCAAATGTATTGTACCCATTCTCTTCCAGCAGCTTTTTCGCCTTTTCCGTAGTCAGTCCTGTCACGCATTTTCCCTCCGCATATTTTCTTGTTTCTTTAAAATATATTCACTTTACTTATACTATATAACTATTGAAGTTGAATATTATTTTCAGAAATGATATAATAATAGGTGTATCTGAGATTATAAATATTTTTTTGAAAGGACAAAGAATATATGTACATAGACTTCCACACCCATGCATTTGCAGACAAAATAGCAGAACGTGCAATAGCAGCACTTACAGGAACAGCAGAAAAATGTGAGATGAAACCAATAACAAACGGTACAGCCTCCGACCTTATGGATAAACTTAAAAGCTGCGGAATAGACAAGGCAGTCCTCCTCCCTATAGCCACCAAACCTTCACAGCAGACAGTCATAAACAACTGGGCGGCTGAAATGAAAGGCGACTTTTTCCTTCCCTTCGGAAGCATACACCCTCAGGCAGAAGACTGGGAATCCGAACTTGAAAGAATAAAACAGCTCGGCCTTTACGGAATAAAATTTCATCCGGACTATCAGGAATTCATGGTTGATGATGACTATATGATACCAGTATACAGAAAATGTGCAGCACTTGATTTGCCGGTTTCATTCCATTCAGGATACGACCCTCTCTCTCCGGATCTCTTTCACTGCTATCCGGAAGCGGCAGCCAGAGTTCACGAAATTGTTCCGGAGATGACAATGATACTTGCACACGGCGGCGGAATGAGAGACTGGGACAATGTTGAAAAATATCTTGCAGGCAAAGACGGAAATCTCTACTTCGATGTGTCAGTTATAGCAAAGGAGATTCCCCGTGACCAGCTCCTGAGAATAATCAGAACTCACGGCGCAGACAGAATCCTTTTCGGAAGTGACTGTCCGTGGGATCTCCCTTTAAATGAAATAAATATGATAGAAGAGCTTCCGCTTTCAGACGAAGAAAAGGAAATGATTTTCTATAAAAATGCACAGAAGATTCTGAAAATATAAACACGGGTTTTCAACATATTTCAGAGAACACTATTGATATTTTCACAGTTTATTCAGGATTTAGTCGGAAAAATATATTGATTTTTAACTATAAAATATAGTTTTTAATAGTCTTTTCCACATTGTCAACATAGTTTTCAACACGCAGTTGAAAACTATGTTGAAGGATTTTAAAAAAATTATTTTAAATATCTATTGCATTTTTTGCGGTTTACTGATAGAATTATATTAGGGAATATCGTAAGATATTTCTCAATACTTATGGAGGTGCATAAAGATGGCTTACCAGATTTCTGATGAATGTATTTCATGCGGCGCTTGTGAAGCAGAATGCCCTGTATCAGCAATTTCAGCCGGAGATGACAAGTATGTTATCGACGCTGATGCATGTGTTGAATGCGGTGCTTGTGCAGGTGTATGTCCTGTAGGTGCTCCAAACGCTGAATAATATTCATATCAAGAATTAAAGACCTTAAGTGATTAGTGTCACCACAGGTCTTTAATTTTTAACTGTACAGATTCATAAAACGGAGGAAAAGAAATGAAAAAAAGATTAACAGCACTGGCTGCAGCCGGACTTATGGCAGCTGCATGTCTTACCGGCTGTGGTAATAAAAATGCTTCAACAACAGTAGTAAAATCAGATAACAGTTCTTCTGACCGTCAGGAACCGGCAGTAACACTTGGTCCGGGAGTGGAATACACTGCACAGAAGGGAGAAGAGTTTACATATGAAAGGACAGGTCTTGATGTAAACTTTACTGAGATAGCACTTACATCAGACAGGCAGGATTCACAGGGCAGATACACGTATGCACTTGTTTTCACGGCGAAGAACAACGGAACAGAGAAAACAGAAGTTCATATGCTCGACGATTTCAATATTTCAGTTGACGGTAAGGAATACGACAGCAAGATGTTTTCTGCAATTTCCGCTGCCAACGGTGCGCTTGCATATTCAGGATATCTGAGATATGATGCAGAACTTGAACCGGGAGATTCAATAGAAGGTTTTATCCCATTCAGTATTGACACTATCGACTGGAAGGAACTCACAGTAACATATAAACCTGACCGTTTAAACTCAAACGATACTATTGTATACACAGTTGACAGATCAGAACTTATAAATAAATTCTGATGAACGAATGAAAAATTCTTTTTTACGTTCACTGTTATAAAAAATACCGTACAGAAACCAAACAGGTATTCTGTACGGTATTTTTTTTCTGTGAATCTGATTATTGTTCATCAGGCAGTTTTTTTGCAAGTCCGTTAATATAGGCGTTCATCAGTTTTTTATCGGACTTTGAAAGGTTTCGGTATATATTAACAAGATTACGCTCGTCTGAGCTTAAGATGTCAGAGACAGGCTGGACGTTTGTATCAGTTTCAAAAAACTGGGAGAGAGTAATCTGCAGGCCGTTGCATATTTTTTCAAGAGTAAGAACGCTGGGGACAGTATTTCTTATGAATATATTATTCAGTGATGAATATGCAAGAGAGGACTCTTTGGCAAGACGGTATATGCTCCAGTTTCTTTCCTTTATAAGTTCATTTATTCGGTTTATGACGAAGTTGTATTCAGATTCCACTATAAAAATACCTCACTTTTCTATACTTATAATATACTTATTTTAGTTGAAATTATCATAATAATATAGATGAAAAAATGAGTTATATTTTTTTGGGGGTATACAACTCTTTTGAGAAGTATCGTTTTATGTGTTAAATATCTAAGGAATATTATCCGGGACAGTTATCCTTGAATATAATCCGTAAGATGTTTATAATGGTTTTAAAAATAAAATTATTATAAAGCCCAAATGGAGGACAGGCAATTTATGAGTAAAAACTTTAGTCTGGTGTACTTTAAAAACTATATGGATTTTGAATATATCGCAAAGGAAAATATTGTTGTAAGGTTCAGTGAAGATGAAAATAAAAAGGCTTCAGTATATATGAAACATAATGACGTTTCCCGTAAGATAATAGAATTTGATTCAGGAATAAATGAAGTGTTTACCAGCATCTCTCCTGACAGTTTCATGTATATTTCACTGGATTATCAGCAGAGATTATTTGAACGGAATATCTGCAGGAGAGTTAATGATATTGATGAATTTATACAGGAAATGATTTATGATAATGATTAGAGGCGGCTGAAAAATTCTTCACGCTCGGAATCATTCATTTTTTCCCATTCAGCTTTGCGTTTTTGAATTTCCCGGAAGGTATAATCGTCAGTACCAAGACATGGATTTCCGTTTTCATCTGAATATTCTGTAAACCTGTCTTCAAGACCATCATATATATATTTATCACGAGTCAGGTTTTCAAAAGTCAGGTAGTCAGTTAAAGTATTATCGTAAATTTTCATTTTACCATAGAATTCTGCGAGACGGTTTGCTGTTTCTTTATAATTTTCACTATGTTTGGCAAGACAGAGTTCCTTTATAATTGCGGAAAGAACTTTATCGTTAATCATAAGGGTAGTATTATTTTCATCATCATCTATGATTCTTATGTCAAAATTATAAATGATTGAAGCAAGTTCGGTTATAGTATTATCTGAGTATGGCATATCGGACTTATCGCCTGAAAAAAGGTAATCAGTACTGACCTGAAAATAATCAGCAATTTTTTTCAGGTTAATTGCGGTAGGAACACTTTTACCGTTCATGTAATTGCGAAGAGTTTTGGAGTCTATACCTATTTCTGTTGAAATTTTATTAAGACTTGTTTGCTTTTTACCGGAAAGTTCTCCAAGAATATTTTTAAAATTTTCTTTCCATTTGATTTCATCTTCAGTTTCATAATTATGATTATTCATTTTACCCTTCCTTACAGATGTAAATATTTATAGTATAAAAAACAATAACATACGAAACCAAACTGATTCTGTATGTTATTGTTTTTTATTATTATTCTATTGTAATCGACTTAATTACCTGCGGTGTTTCAGGCTTGTCAGCGTAATTTGTCGGTACTTCTGCAATCTCATCAACTACTTCGATACCTTCAACTACCTTACCGAATGCTGCATACTGACCGTCAAGATGCGGTGCGTCTTCGTGCATAATAAAGAACTGTGATCCTGCTGAGTCAGGATTTGCTGCTCTTGCCATTGAGATAACACCTCTTGTGTGCTTAAGATCGTTCTTTATACCGTTTGCAGCAAACTCACCCTTGATATGCCAGCCTGGATTGCCTGTACCTGTACCTTCAGGACATCCGCCCTGAATCATAAATCCGGGAATAACTCTGTGGAATATAAGTCCGTTGTAAAATCCCTGATTTACAAGCTTTTCAAAGTTTTCAACTGTTATAGGAGCGATTTCAGGATAAAGTTCAAGCTTTATCTTTTTGCCGTTTTCCATTTCGATAACTACCATGTTATTGTCCTTTTCTCCGCAAATAAAGTATTTTTCTGTTTCGGCTTTGCGGTTGCCTTTGAAACGTAATAACTATATTATATAATATTTTTTATTTTTTTTCAATGTATAGAGAAAATAAAAATGAGGATAATATTATAAAAGACATTAATATCTGACCGTATAATAAGATGTATATTTATGATTATTTTTTTGCAGGGCTTTGCGGTCGCTCTGCACCTTCGCCCGTATTGCGGGTGTAAATTTTTGCAGGAGATGATTTGTTATGGAAAAGCTGTCGGGTGATGTGTTCAGATTTTCGTGTCCGCCTTCGGTGAAGGCATTTGCTTCAGTTGCCGGTAAGAAGGAGTCTGAGGGACCAATGGGGGAATATTTTGATGTAATAGATGAAGATGCATATCTGGGCGAGGATACATGGGAGAAGGCGGAGAGCAGACTGCAGAAAACTGCTGTTCAGAAGGCACTGCAGAAGGCGGGACTGGATGCAAGCCAGATTGATTTTATGTTTGCGGGAGATCTGATTAATCAGTGTACAGGGAGTACTTACGGTATAAGAGATTTTCAGATACCTTTTTTCGGAATATACGGTGCATGTTCAACTATGGCTGAGGGACTGCTTTTATCGGCCATGTCAGTAAATGCAGGATATGCGGGATACTGTCTGAATTCCACTTCATCTCATTTTTCCACGGCAGAAAGGCAGTTCCGCTTTCCCTTGTCATACGGAGGTCAGAGAACACCCACATCCCAGTGGACATGCACAGCCTCCGGTGCAGTTATACTGTCCGCCGAGAAATCAAAAGTCAGAATATGTGGTGGTGCAGCAGGAACAATTACGGACTTCGGTATAAAGGATGCCAACAATATGGGTGCTGCCATGGCGCCGGCTGCTGCGGCTACGATAAAAAGGTATCTTGATGTAACGGGGACAAAGCCGGATGACTATGATGCCATAGTAACAGGTGACCTTGGAATAACCGGAAGCGGCCTGCTTTACGATCTTCTTATGCGTGAAAAAACTGATATAAGAAATGTGCATAAGGATTGCGGTGTCATGATATTTGACGGGGAAACTCAGGATACACATGCAGGCGGTTCCGGCTGCGGATGTTCTGCAAGCGTTCTGTGCGGATATTTTCTGAGAAAAATGGAAGAGGGAAGCATGAAAAATATCCTGTTTACAGCAACAGGGGCACTTATGTCTCCGATGCTTTTACAGCAGGGAGAGAGCATTCCTTCCATTGCACATCTGGTGCATATTTCAGCTTAAGGAGGCAGAAAAATGGAGTATCTGAAAGCATTTATAACCGGCGGATTAATCTGTGCCGTCGGTCAGGTTCTTATAGACTATACTAAAATAACACCGGCACGAATACTTACAGCCTTTGTAGTATCAGGAGTTGTACTCTCTGCAATTGGTCTGTATCAGCCGATTGCAGAATTCGGCGGAGCAGGTGCAAGTGTTCCGCTTACCGGATTCGGGCATCTGCTTGCTGAAGGAGTCCGTGAGGCAGTCCGTGAAAAAGGATTTACAGGAGTATTCACCGGAGGTCTTACAGCTGCTGCCGGAGGAATTACAGCGGCCATAGTTGCCGGACTTCTTGCGTCTGTTGTGTTTAAACCGAAGGAAAAATAATGTTCCACGTGGAACAAAAACATTGCTCCGGCAGCCGGAATTGTGCATTGCCGGAGTAAATTTTTTTGTTTACTGATTTTGTATTGACATAATCGGCAAATAAGTATATACTAAGTATATACAGTGATAAAGGAGATGGTGCTGTGAATACTACTGTAACAATTCAAAAATGGGGAAACAGTCAGGGAATAAGAATACCGAGGTATATACTTGATCAGACAGAACTCGATATTGGTCTGGAGGTATTAATAGAAGTTCAGGACGGTAATATTGTACTTAAAAAACAGAAAAAAAGACATAAGCCACTTACTGAACGTTTTGAAGGATATGATGAACAGAAGTGCGATGAATTTGACTGGGGTGAACCGCAGGGAGAAGAAGTATGGTAAAGGTAAAACAGGGCGATATAATAAAAATAAATTTTAATCCGCAGTCCGGTCATGAACAGGCGGGTTACAGACCGGCACTGATTATAAGCAATGAGGTATTTCATAAAAAGACAAACCTTGCTATTGTTTGCCCTGTAAGCACTACATCAAATAAATTTCCGTTGCATGTTCCACTTGACGAGAGAACGACTACCACCGGAAGCATATTGTGTCAGCATATAAGAACGCTTGATATAATTTCAAGAGGATATGTATTTGTGGAGCATTTGCCGCAGGATATACTTGAAGAGGTGCTTGATATAATTTACGGAGAGACGGAAATTCTGTAAACGGTTAAGTTTTGTATTGATTTTTTGTTTCTCGTGGAACAAAACCACAGCCAGTCAGTTTGCTAAAAAGCAAAGTGACTGGCTGGTTTAATCTTAAATGATTTCTGAAAAAGTTATTTGTTGTTTTCTACTTTAGCAGCATATCTGCGTACTTCTGAAAATCATCAGGATTTATCCCCATGGTTTTCATAGCATCTTCAGCGGACATGTGAGAATTATTCATAAGGTTTCTGATGAATGAAATTTTTTCTTCTTCTGCTTTAATAAGTTTTGCTTCTGCATCTCTGGCTTTAGTCTCTGCGTCTCTGGCTTTCGCTTCCGCACGTTCAGC
>JAUNJJ010000079.1 GCA_030533325.1 Oscillospiraceae bacterium | reverse complement strand
ACCATGAAAACTATCGTTTGTAAATATCAAAAACCAAACTTTTATATCTGCACCCTTGAATGATTTTTCTCTTGCTAAATCCGTAAAAAAATGCTATACTTAATAATAGCTGTAAAGCAGGAACGGAGGAATGTACATGAAAAAACTCAGACAATCAGGCGAAGATTATCTTGAAACAATTCACATATTAAGTAAGCGCGGAGAGGTTCGTTCTATTGATATTGCCAATGAAATGAATTTATCCAAACCAAGCGTTTCCCGTGCTGTTGGGATTCTAAAGGATGGCGGCTTTATCAGCGTTGATAAAAACGGATATATAACTCTGACTGCAGACGGAAAAAATACAGCTGAAAGTGTTTATGAACGTCATACTGTTCTGACGGAATGGCTTGTGGGAATTGGAGTTGACGAAAAAACTGCAGCAGAGGATGCATGTCGTCTGGAACATAGTTTCAGTGATGAATCTTTTGATAAACTGAAAAAGCACATACAGACCTTTCATAAAAATTAAAACTGACATTATACCGCCGCATAAGTTTTTTTGTGGCGGTATTTTATTGCCTTGCACGTCTGTTCACTGCCGGCTTACAGTAAACGAAAATATTTTTTCATTTACTGTAAGTTTTACTTGACAAACGTTGTGCATATATGATATACTATATTCAGTTAGTGAATGCTAACTGAACGGAGGTGATATAATGAGCGTAGTTGTTGTTGGCGGAAATGATCGTATGGCGACAAGATACAAGGATATATGCGAGGAGTATAACTGTAAGGCAAAGATTTTTACACAGATGCCGTCAGACTTTGACAGAAAGCTGGGGACTCCTGATCTTATGGTTGTATTCACAAATACATGTTCCCATAAGATGTTAAACAGTGTTAACCAGAAATCCAGAAAGCATGATATTCCTGTGGCAAGAATACATAACGCAAGTGCAAGTGCACTGAAAAGTATTTTGAATCAATACTGTAACTGATATATTGAGATTTTATTATTTTAATAAGTAGTTACCTATAACTAACCGGCTTTTTTGTTCAATAATACAAAGTTTAAAATATTGCTTGACAAATATTCCTAAAGATAGTATTATGATTAAGGGTTAGTTATATCTAACCCTTAAATAATGCTCTAAAGTTAGTTGATGCTAACAATTCGAAAGGGTGAATTTATGATGCCACTTACATTTGCAGATTCAGGTGAAGAAAAAATCATTAAAAAGGTCGGTGGAAATCCCGATACAAGAAAATTTCTTGAAAACTTAGGTTTTGTTGCCGGAGGCACAGTGACAGTAATAAGTAAAACAGGCGGAAACGTTATTGTCAGTGTTAAGGATTCAAGAGTTGCTGTTTCCGGAGAAATGGCATGTAAAATTATGGTGTGAAGGAGGAGATTCAATGACACTGAAAAATGCTGAAATAGGTTCAACCGTGAAAGTAAAGAAGCTGAACGGAGAGGGTGCAGTAAAGCGAAGAATCATGGACATGGGTATAACGAAGGGTACCGAAATATATGTCCGCAAAGCAGCACCGTTAGGTGATCCGATTGAAGTTACTGTTCGCGGATATGAGCTTTCTTTAAGGAAAGCAGATGCTGAAATGATAGAAACCGAATAATTTTTTTATCGTTAAGTTAGCTTATTCTAACTTTAGAAAGGATTTATTATGGAAATAAGAATTGCACTTGCGGGAAATCCGAATGCAGGTAAAACCACACTTTTTAATGCTCTTACAGGCTCTAATCAGTTTGTCGGAAACTGGCCGGGGGTTACTGTTGAGAAAAAGGAAGGTCGTCTTAAAGGACGCAAAGATGTTATTATTACTGACCTCCCGGGAATTTATTCTCTTTCACCGTACACTCTTGAAGAGGTTGTTGCACGAAACTATCTTATCGGTGAACGTCCAGATGCTGTTCTTAATATTATTGACGGCACAAACCTTGAACGAAATCTTTATCTTACAACTCAGCTTACTGAACTTGGAATACCTGTTGTCTGTGCAGTAAACATGATGGATGTTGTGCGAAAAAACGGGGATAAGATAAATACAGAAAAACTTGCAGGTGAGCTTGGGTGCGAGGTAGTTGAAATTTCCGCACTTAAGGGAACCGGTATAAATGAAGCTGCTGCTGCTGCAATCAAAGCAGCAGAATCAGGTATCAGAACAATACCACAGCATAAATTCAGCGGTTGTGTGGAACATGCGATTGCACATATAGAGGAATGCGTACTCAATGATATCCCGGAAGAACAGCAAAGATGGTATGCTGTAAAACTTTTTGAGCGTGATGAAAAAGTGTATGAAACACTGAATATATCAGGGGCAAATAAGGCTCATATTGAGACTGATATCGCAGCTGCTGAAAAAGAAATGGATGATGACAGCGAAAGTATTATTACAAACGAGCGCTATAATTACATAGGTGCGATTATTAAAGATTGTCTGAAAAAGAAGAACAAAGGCGGTCTTACAGTTTCTGACAGGATAGATAAGGTAGTCACAAACCGTTTTCTTGCTCTGCCGATTTTTGCAGCAGTAATGTTTGTTGTGTATTATGTTTCAATAACTACCATAGGGGGATGGGCTACAGACTGGACAAATGATGTTTTCTTCGGTGAATGGATAATCCCCGGGGCGCGTTCTGTTTTAGAGAATAACGGCTGTGCTGAATGGATGACAGGGCTTGTAGTTGATGGCATAATTGGCGGTGTGGGTGCAGTTCTCGGATTTGTTCCTCAGATGCTTGTGCTGTTTATCTTCCTTGCATTTCTTGAATCCTGCGGATATATGGCTCGTATTGCTTTCGTAATGGACAGAATTTTCAGAAAGTTCGGTCTTTCGGGCAAATCATTTATCCCTATGCTTATCGGAACAGGCTGCGGTGTTCCTGCCGTTATGGCAAGCCGTACAATCGAGAACGAGCGTGACCGCAGAATGACAATTATAACAACAACATTCATTCCCTGCGGAGCAAAACTTCCGATAATCGGACTTATAGCAGGTGCGCTTTTTGATAACGCAGGCTGGGTTGCAGTTTCTGCGTATTTTATAGGAATGGCTGCAATTATTATATCCGGAATTATGCTTAAAAAGACAAAGCTGTTTTCAGGAGAGCCAGCTCCCTTTGTAATGGAGCTTCCTGCATATCATCTTCCTACCGTCGGCAATGTTCTCCGTTCAATGTGGGAACGTGGCTGGTCGTTTATCAAAAAGGCAGGAACGATAATTCTTCTTTCAACTGTGGTTCTCTGGTTCATGCAAAGTTTTGGAGTTGAAAACGGTTCATTTGGAATGACAGAGGATCTTGATAACTCGGTACTTGCAAAGACAGGAGGGATAATTGCTCCGCTGTTTGCTCCACTCGGCTGGGGCGACTGGAAAGCAGCTGTTGCAGCGGTTACAGGACTTATCGCAAAAGAAAATGTTGTTGCCACATTCGGTACGCTGTTCCACTTTGGCGGCGAAATATCAGAAAACGGTGACGAGATCTGGGGACTTATGACATCAGGCTTCACCGCATTGTCGGGATATTCATTCCTCGTTTTCAATCTGCTTTGCGCACCGTGCTTTGCGGCTATCGGTGCTATCAGGCGTGAGATGAACAATCCGAAGTGGACAGCATTTGCGATTGCATATCAGTGTTTATTTGCTTATGCAGTATCACTTATCATCTATCAGTTCGGACTTCTGTTCACAGGAAGTGTGAATGTTATCGGACTTATCTTTGCTGTGATTATCCTTGCATTTTTGGTATATATGCTTGTGCGCCCATATAGGGAAAGCAACAGACTTACAATGGATGTCAGAGTAAAATCATAATTTGCTGGTCTGTGTTCCTTAAGTTTGTTAAGGAGCGCAGACACCATAATTAATTGAAAGGTCGTTACAGTATGGCTACATTAGTAACAGGAGTTATAGTTGCAGTTATAATTTTTACTGCTGCAAGACAATTGTACAGGGATAAGAAAAACGGAAAATCTCTTTGCGGAGGAAAATGTTCATGCTGTCCAAACGGATGTGCCTGCCATGGAGAGATAAAAAGTGAATGAGCTTACATATTCGCAAAAAAAGTATCTTTTCGCGATTTACAGGATAGGACAGAACGGAGAAGAGATAAAGTCTTCGGAGGTTGCAAAGTTTGTTGGTGTGAGTAAGGCCAGTACAGCCTCGATGATGGTAAAACTCTGTGAAAGCGGATATATCATGAAGGAACATTACGGACAGATACGTCTGACGGAAAGCGGAGTTAAAGAAGCAAACTCTATCTTTACAAGCTGTACAATAATAAGGAATTTTCTCGAAAAAATTCTCGGTCTTGATGAGAAGACGGCTGATGAGGATTCTGTGAAGATAGTCATTAATGCTTCTGAAAAAACTATTAATCATTTTGCCGGATATCTTATGAAGAGGTGATATAATGATAACTGGAATAATCATCGGTATTATCATAGCAATATGTATCATTTCTCTGAGGAGTTATCTTAAAAAGCTGGCTTACGGCTGCTGCGGAGCTGGCGGAGATAACGAAAAAACGAAGAATTCAAAATCCGACCTGTCCGGCTATAAATACAGATACACTGTAAAAATCAGCGGGATGTCCTGTAAAAAATGTGCGGCAAAAATCGAGAATACATTTAACAGACAGGGTATGTATGCACAGGCAGATTTCAAAAACGGAACGGCTGAGATATATTCGAAGTCGCCCATTGCGGAGTATATCGTCCGACAGATCATTGTGGGGCTTGGATATTCGGTTGAAAGGACAGATGAAAATGAACTGTGAATGTGAGCTTGATTATGAATATCACGAGTTCGTGGAGTGCATAACCTCTGCACTTGACGCAAGAGATCCGTACACCGGAGATCATTCGAGGCGTGTCAGTGATATGGCCTGCTTTTTATGCGGAAAGCTGGGTATATGCTCGTCAGAAACACAGGAGATACACATCGCAGGTCATCTTCATGACATAGGAAAGATAGGAGTTCCCGACCGTGTGCTGCTTAAACCTGGCAGACTTGACGATGAAGAATGGTCACTTATGAAAAAGCATCCCGAAACTGGTGCAGACATTCTTTCAAAGTTTAAACAGTTTGCAAGAATTGCTGCAATAATTCTTCATCATCACGAGCGTTGGGACGGCAAGGGCTATCCTTTCGGTGCCAGGGGCGAGGAAATTCCTTTCGGTGCAAGAATAATCGCTGTTTGTGATTCCATTGATGCTATGGCTTCCGCAAGATCATACCGAAGTGCGCTTCCACTTGACGTTTGCCGTGGTGAGATTGAGAAAAATATCGGAATAATGTATGACCCTGAAATTGCAGAAACAGCTCTTCAAAACTGGAAAGAGCTTACAAAAGAATATATTTAAGGAGTGTTTTATTATGAAAAATCTATTCAAAAATCAAAAATTTCTTTTTGCACTTGGTGGTGCTGCTGCGGCAATTGCCGGAAGGAAAATAATAACAGCAAAAAAGACCCGTGAACTTGCTGTTTCCGGACTTGCAAAGGGAATGAAACTCACCCATGACGCAAAGGAATCTTTTCAGAATATGAAAGACGAAGCTGCTGACATTTGCTTTGATGCAAAGGTGGAGGCAGGAATTGATGTGGAAGAAGCTGAGGAATAATGAATTTTAAAATAGTCTACGACAAACCCGGTCGCATACGGTTCCGCTGCGGAGGATATGCCTTTGACAAGATTCTGGAATACAGTCTTTACAATCGAATTGTATCTGAAAATTACATAAAAAAAGCAGAGATTCGCAGTGAAAACGGTGGTATTCTCGTTTACTACAAAGAGGGCTTTCGTGAGAATGTTATTAAACTTATTTCGGAAACTGACGTGCGAAGTCTGGAAGTTATTCCTTTCGATTCGGAATATGGAATAGCTGAGATAGACCGTAATTTCCGTGACAGCATACTGACCGCTGTCGCAAAAAAAATAATCTCAAAGCTTTTTATTCCAATTACAATACGTAAATATATCATTATATACCGCGGACTGAAATATGTGCTGACAGGAATAAAAACTCTTCTTGACGGGCGGCTTGCGGTAGAGGTGCTTGACGGTGCTTCTATAGCAGCCTGTCTTATCCAAAAGAATTATTCCACCGCTGGCACGGTAATGTTCCTGTTAAATATTTCAGGTTTGCTTGAGGATTATACACATGCAAGGACAAGAGCCGCACTTGCGGACAGTCTTGCTGTTAAGGCTGACAAAGTGTGGCTGATAAAGGACGGTACCGATGTACTTGTCCCAATGTCCGAGCTGAAAAAAGGTGATAATATCCGTGTACGCACAGGCAGCGTTATCCCCGTGGACGGTGAGATATGCAACGGTGAAGCGTATATCAATGAATCCTCTATGACCGGCGAGCCGATTGCTGTGATGAAATCATCGGGAGCTACTGTTTTTGCGGGGACTGTCGTTGAGGAGGGCAGCATTGCCGTTACAGTCAGAGAACTTTCCAGTGATACGAAGATAAGTAAAATAATTGAACTCATCGACAATTCAGAAAATCTGAAAGCAGGTGTTCAGAGTCGTGCAGAAAGACTTGCGGACAGTATTGTTCCGTTCAGTTTCATAGGCTTCGGACTTGTTCTGCTGTTTACACGAAACATTACAAAAGCTGTTTCTGTGCTTATGGTGGATTACTCCTGCGCAATAAAGCTGTCAATGCCTATTGCCGTTATTTCAGCTATAAAAGAAGCTGCCGATATGGACATTACTGTCAAGGGTGGAAAGTATCTTGAAGAATTTGCTGCTGCGGATACGATTGTATTTGATAAAACGGGAACTCTCACCAATGCAGAGCCGGTTCTTGAAAAGGTGATTCCTTTTGACGGATATTCTGAAAATGAAGTGTTGAAAATTGCAGCCTGCCTTGAAGAACATTTCCCTCACAGCGTTGCAAAAGCTATCGTAAATGGCGCTGCTGAGCTGGGTATTGATCACGCAGAGGAACACGCTGAGGTTAATTACATCGTTGCTCACGGAATTGCAACCACTCTGAACAGAGAACGGGCAATTATCGGCAGCAGGCATTTTGTCTGCGATGACGAGGGGGTTGAGATAACTCCTGAACAGCAGTCGGAAATTGAAGAAAAATCAGGTGCCTGTTCTGTTATCTATCTTGCAGTTGGAAACAAACTTTCAGGTGCACTGTGCATTTCCGACCCCCTGAGAGAAGAAGCAGAGACTGTTATTGAACAGCTAAAAAAATGCGGCTTTGAAAATATCATAATGCTTACCGGAGACAGCGCAAAGACTGCGGAAATAATTGCATCAAAGCTTGGTATAAACGAGTTTTATGCACAGGTACTGCCAGAAGAAAAGCATGCGATGATAGAAAAGCTGAAAACAAACGGTAGAAGAGTTGTGATGGTAGGTGACGGAATAAATGATGCACCTGCACTGGCAGCGGCAAATGTTTCAGTAGCTGTCAGCGATGCAGCAGATATTGCCAGAGAAACAGCAGACATTACCCTTCACGGAACAGGTCTGTTAGAGCTTTTAATGCTTCGTGAGCTGAGTGAACTTTTAATGAACAGGATACAGAATAATTACCGATTTATTCTGCTGTTCAATTCTGCATTGCTGGTGTCCGGATTATTTGGCGCAATATCTCCCGGAATCTCTGCGTTTCTGCACAATGCCTCTACTATGGCTATTTGCGGAAAGAGTATGACAAAGCTTATAAAAGAAAATCAAAATTACGAAAGTTTCTTTTGAAAGATGATATTATAATTTCTGATTTTATAATTTTTTATTGCCTTGTATGTCTGCTTAAGATATGCAAGGCAATAAATATGCTGTGCAACGGTAATCTGTACAATTTTTAAGTTATCTTAAATTAGTTTGATGGACAATCATACGAAATAAGTTTGTCCGGTATAACATTACATTGACATAATGAAAATGAAGTATATAATATAATATATGAATGTTCATTCATATATTAAGAGACAGAGAATGAGAGGGTGCAAAAATGTTTATTGAAATAAGCAATATCAAAAAGAGCTACGGCAGCGGTGAAAGCAGGGTCGATGTGCTGAAGGGAATAAGTTTCGGAATTGAGAAAGGAGAGTTCTGTGTTCTGCTTGGACCTTCAGGCAGCGGAAAATCAACGCTTCTCAACATTATTGGCGGCATTGATGATGCCGATTCCGGATATATTTCCATCAACGGCGAAAAGACCGAAAATATGAAGGAAAGAGCACTTACCGAGTACAGAAGAAAGCATCTCGGGTATATTTTCCAGATGTATAATCTTATCCCGAATCTGAATATTAAGGAAAATGTGGAGACAGGTGCATATTTAAGTGATAATCCTCTTGATGTTGACGAGATACTGAAAACTCTCGGCCTGTATGAACATCGTCACAAGCTGCCTTCACAGCTTTCCGGTGGACAACAGCAGAGGTGCTCAATAGGCAGGGCTATCGTAAAAAATCCCGATATTCTTCTTTGCGACGAGCCTACAGGTGCTCTTGACTACAACACATCCAAGGAGATACTTAAGCTAATCGAAACAGTAAATAAGAAATACAATACCACTATTATCATGGTAACGCATAATGAAGCTATCAAAGATATGGCGGACAAGGTTGTCAAACTCCGTGATGGTATGGTCAGAAAAGAGGTAAGAAATGAAAATAAGCTGACCGCCGAAGAGCTTGACTGGTAACGGGGGTGAGCATATGAAAAATCCTCTTACAAAGCGTCTGCCCCGTGAATTTGCAAAGGATGCAGTAAAATACACAGCAATTTTTATTATGATGGTTCTGCTTATCGCTGTATGCTCGGGTATGAGAGTTGCTAACGAAAGCCTTAAATCTGCATATTATGAAAGCTTTGAGCTTTATAATACTGAAGACGGACATATTACATTTGACAAAGCTTTACCTGCTGAACTGAAAGAGACTTTTGAAAGTAAAATGGAAATGAAGCTTCACGACAGCTTTTATTTTGACGAGGACACATTGGAAACAGGAGCGACTGTCAGAGTATACAGGCAGACAGATGTGCTTAACAAGCCATGTCTGTTAAGCGGAGAATTTCCGTCAGAAAATAATGAGATAGCCATTGACAGAGTTTTTGCTCAGAACAATAAAATAAATATTGGCGATACCATAACTCTTAACGGTAAAATCCTCAAAATTACAGGTTTTATCGCTCTTCCGAATTACAGTACGCTTTTTGAGAATAACACAGACTCAATGTTTGATTCCATTAATTTTTCCGTTGCTGTTATGACAAATGGCGGATTTGATTTCGTGGACAGTAAAAATATCAGCTGGAACTATGCGTGGATGTACAACGAGAAATGTACAGATAAAATTGAAGCTGCGGAACGCTCCGAAAAATTTCTTGACCTGCTTGAAGATGAGGTTTCTGATTATGACGAAGAGATAATTCAGAATCAGATAGATGATATAACTGCAAGGCTTGAAAAAGCTTCAGAGGAATATATGAAGCTTTACATGTCAACAGGGAAGAAACCTTACAGGAGCGATCTTTCTGTTGAACTTGATGATTTTCTTTTCGGAATTATTGAGGATGCTGTTGATTCGGAGATGAACGGTAAAGAATACGAAATGCCTGAAGATGAAGCCTTTGAGGACGAGATAGACAAAAAAGATATTATTTCCGTGAAAAATTATATTCCAGGGTATCTTAATCAGGCTATCACATTTTCCATTGAAGATATTGGCGGCGATGAGGCAGGTGCTATGGTAATGTGCTATATGATGATAGCTGTTATTGCATTTATTTTTGCTGTTACTATCTCAAATACTGTCGTTTCTGAATCCGGCGTTATCGGAACTCTGCGTGCGTCGGGATATACCAGAGGTGAGATAATAAGGCATTATATGGCACTTCCGGTAATAGTAACTCTTGTGGCTGCTGTTGCGGGAAACATCATCGGATATACGGTGATGAAGGATTTCTGTGTTAATCTGTACCGGCATTCCTACTCACTTACAACATATAAAACACTGTGGAATCCGTCTGCATTTTTGCTTTCGACAGTAGTTCCTGTAGTTCTTATGCTAATGATAAATCTTACAGTGCTGAGTTCCAGACTGAAGCTCAGTCCTTTGAAGTTTCTCAGACATGACCTGAAAAAGAACAAAAATAAAAAGGCAATTCGACTTAATACAAAAATTTCCTTCAGGATAAGATTCAGCCTGCGGATATTATTCACAAATCTGCCGGGATATATCGTGATGATAGTGGGTATTCTTTTCGGTGCTGTGCTTATAAGTTTTGGAGATATGTTTCCGAGAATGCTTGATTCCTATAAGGAAATAGTAATTCGTGATATGATAAGTGAGTATCAGTATGTCCTGTATGACTGTGAAAAAGCAGGAGAAGTCACCGATACAAATGCAGAAAAATATGTATCTGCAAGTTTCGATTACTCTAAGGAGGGATTCCTTACTGACAGCATTACAGTTTACGGCACGGTAAAAGACAGCCGTTATATAGATGCAGAAATTCCGGAGGGCAAGGTGCTTATCTCAACGGGGATAAGTGAAAAATTCGGTCTTAACGTGGGTGACACTATCAGGCTTGATGAAAAATACAAGCGTGACAGCTTCTATGAGCTTGAAATAGGCGGTGTGTATGATTATCTGTCATCACTGGCTGTTTTTATGAACATTGAGGATTACAACCGCACCTTCGGAGAAAAACCGGGTTATTTCACAGGATATTTCTGCGACAATGAGCTAACGGAACTTAATGAGGATGATATTGCAGTTGTCATCTCTGCTTCGGATTACACCAAGCTGTCTGACCAGCTTACTGTGTCAATGGGCGGACTGATGGGTGTATTCAAATGGTTTGGAGCATTGTTTTTTGTTATCGTGGTTTATGTTCTCTGCAAGCAGGTAATTGAAAGAAATTTCCAGTCAATTGCAATGACAAAAATACTCGGTTTCAGAAACGGAGAGATAGGCGGGCTCTATATCGCATCAACAACTATTGCTGTTCTTTTCGGACTTATTATTTCGATACCATTTATCGACATTGCAATGCGTGCGATTTTCAAAGGGTATATTTATACAATGATGACAGGATATATCCCTTATGTTATCAGTCCTGTTACTTATATCATAACGGTTTCAACCGGACTTACCTGCTATGCCGTTGTTGCATTGCTCCAGATGAGAAAGGTTTCAAAGGTATCAAAGAGTGAAGCGCTGAAAAATGTGGAATAAGATGCAGATATTAAAAGTGTGAAACATGAATGTACAATTGAGAGTGTGAATTGATAAATAATAATAACACAAAAACGGTGCTGAAAATTCAGCACCGTTTTTGTTATGGTTTTATAATGTTAATCTGAGAATTTATCAGCAAACACCCTGAGCCTTCATAGCTTCAGCTACCTTAAGGAAGCCTGCGATGTTAGCACCAGCCATGTAGTTGCCTTCCATGCCGTATTCCTTAGCTGTATCGTTACAATTGTTGAAGATGTTTGTCATGATGTTCTTGAGCTTGCCGTCAACTTCTTCAAATGTCCATGAGAGTCTTTCGCTGTTCTGGCTCATTTCGAGACCTGAAACAGCAACACCGCCGGCATTTGCAGCCTTAGCAGGACCGTAGTAGAGACCGTTTGAAAGGTATGTGTTGATAGCATCAGGGTTTGAAGGCATGTTAGCACCTTCAGCGATCGCATATGCACCAGCAGCAACGATGTTCTTAGCACCCTCGCCGTCGATTTCGTTCTGTGTAGCACATGGAAGAGCGATGTCAATCTTGATGAGGCCTGCATTTGACTGGAGTGTCCATACGCTGCCTTCGTGATATTCAGCGTTCTTGTGTGATGTTCTCTTTGTATATTCTGTAAGTCTTGCTCTTTCAACTTCCTTGAGCTGCTTAACGAGGTCGAGGTCAATTCCGTCCGGATCGTAAACGTAACCGTTTGAGTCTGAAACTGTTACAACCTTAGCACCAAGTTCTGTTGCCTTCTGTGTAGCGTAGATAGCAACGTTACCTGAACCTGAGATAGCAACTGTCTGGCCTTCGAAGCTCTTGCCGTTAGCCTTGAGCATGCAGTCTGTGAAGTAGCAGAGACCGTAACCTGTAGCTTCTGTTCTTGCGAGTGAACCGCCCCACTGGAGTCCCTTACCTGTAAGAACGCCTGTGAATTCGTTTCTGAGTCTTTTGTACTGACCGTACATAAAGCCGATTTCTCTTGCGCCTGTACCGATATCACCGGCAGGAACGTCAGTGTCAGCACCGATGTGCTTGCTGAGTTCTGTCATGAAGCTCTGGCAGAAACGCATAACTTCTCCGTCTGACTTGCCCTTAGGATCAAAGTCAGAACCACCTTTACCGCCGCCCATAGGGAGTGTTGTAAGTGAGTTCTTGAGGATCTGTTCAAAACCGAGGAACTTAAGGATGCTGATATTTACTGAAGGGTGAAGTCTTAAACCGCCCTTGTAAGGTCCGATAGCTGAGTTGAACTGGATTCTGAAACCACGGTTTACCTGTACCTTGCCGTTGTCATCAACCCACGGTACTCTGAAGATAATCTGTCTTTCAGGTTCAACGATTCTGTCAAATACGCCTGCTTCAACGAGATCCTGTCTCTTTTCAGCAACTGGTTCGAGTGATTCGAAAACTTCTGTTACAGCCTGAAGAAATTCAGGTTCGTTTGCGTTGCGTGCAGCAACCTTTTCGAGTAAGTTCTTTAAATATTCATTTTTAATAGCCATTTTAAAAAATCCTCCTACAAAAATTTAACGAATTAAATTTGTAAAGTGCCCTTAGGCTCACTTACGATATCTATTATAATTTATTTTGAAAAAAAAATCAAGATACAATTCAAAAAAATTTTAAAAAAATGAAATTTTTTATAAATAATATTTCATAAAAGACCGGAGGAAAAGATCGGTAATTTTTTGGAACTGCGTAAATACGTAGATTTAATATGCTTTGTTCTGCAAATCAAACAGAATGGGGGATTGTTGTTTAAATATTACAAAGATATTACAGATTTTTGCAAGTACCTGCAGAACAACTTGCATATATGGATTGTGGTGGCAAAAATTCCTGTACTTGTTTTTGTTTACAGCAGAAATACAGTTGTTTACGAGGGAAATAATTTTTCCATTTTACTTGACATGATTATTGTGAATGTGTAAAATAGAATAGATGAGTAAGCTATGCGATAGCGTGAACGTTTTAGTTTATGAGGAAAGTCCGGGCATCACAGAGCGGAGCAGCTGCTAACGGCAGCCGAGGGCGACCTTAGGGCCAGTGCAACAGAGATATACCGCCGTGTTTACACGGTAAGGGTGGAAAGGCGAGGTAAGAGCTCACCAGAGTGCAGGAGACTGTACTGCTATGTAAACCCTGTTCGATGCAACGTCTATTGGTACAGTTTGTCTTAACACTTGCTCGGTGGGCAGGCTGTAATGACGGCTTGAGCCCTTTGGCGACAAAGGGCCTAGATAAATTATCGCACACGACAGAACCCGGCTTATCGGCTTACTCATTTTATTTTTTTAAAGGGAAGAGATAAGTTGAGTAAAAAAAAGATTGCAGCAGTTTTTGGTGCCGTTGCCTGTGCGGTAGCTGCGGTGCTCGCAGGTTTTTATTTTTTTATACTGAAGAACGGAAATGATCAGAGCGAATTTGAATCACTCCGTGTTGGGATGAAGGCGATGGAAAATGTATCGGTTCCCGGTGTTTCGGTCTATGTTCCTGAAGACTATTCAAAAACGGAAAATGAGTACTATACTTCGTATACCAAGGGAAGTGCAACTGTAAGTCTTACATCAGAAACTGTTGACAATGATCTTGCAAATTATGCTTACTATGCTGTAAGACAGTATGAGAATATTACAGATTCTTTTACAATAAAAGAAGAGTTTGATGAAGAACTCAGTTCCACTACAGTTCATGTGGTTGAATTTGATTACAGTCTTAATCTTGAAACCGGAGTAAAAAATATATCATGTCTTTCAGCATTTGCGATGGGAAACGGACGTTCATACGTTCTGACATGTACATCCGGTGCTGATGATTATTCTCTTTACAGAGAGGATTTCCACAGGATTTATAAAACAATTGCTCTTTCTGAAAATTCAGACTAAAAAATGCCGGAATTTTGTTCCGGCATTTTTTTAGTTTATGTTCAAAAGTACATCGGCTGCGTCGATTCGTCCGTCGCTGTTAATATCAAGTTCAGTACTTTCTGAATTTTCTGAGTAAATTATAAAATCAACGATGCTGGTGTGAAGTTCGTTGTTTCTGATTACCTCTTCGCCTTCCTCCGGTTCTGTTACAGTTACGTCATATGAGATACTTGAGTATCCGTATGAAACTGTTACGGTTACAGTTCCCGGAGCAGTAAAGTCGTAGAAAGCGGAAAGTTTTGATGTATCAATGTTTTCAATCATATTTCCGTTAAGGAAGAATCTGATACCTGACAGGTCAAGGTATTCATCTGTATAGTATTCTTTTCTTGTTTCTGTACAGTCAAGTGAAAAAACAATGTTTCTTTCTTCTGATTCGAGTGAATTTCTTCCGGTTACTCTCTCAGGAATCCAGAACTGATTTTTTGATGCTGTGTATTCTGAGATATATGCACCTTCTTCGGATACTGTAAGAACACGGTTTGTGTCTTCAGGAGAGCATATGGTATACTGATTGTTAATCTCGGTGAGAAGCTTCCATTCAGAATCAGCTGTTTCGTTGTTTTCCGGAGACACATCTCCGTTTTCATTTCTTGTAAGTGCAAGATCAGTGCCGTAGGACCAGATTCTGTAGTTACCGTTTTCAAGAGGTTCAAATCTGTAGTTCTGGGAAACCGTATCTGATAACTTCTGCTCAGTGAAAATGCTGCTTTCTGAAACAGTGAGATACTGTTCATTTTCATAACTTACAAGTTTAAACGCATCACCGTAGAATTTTTTTTCTGTGTCACCGGTGTAAATATATCCGAGAAGTCTTAGACCTCTTACTGTGTTTGCGTAATCAGAAGCCTGCTCATAAGTTGCGAACATCTCGCCTCTGTACTGGGACTCTGAAAGTGTAACTCTGCTTCCGTCCTCTGAAACTTTTTCAACAAAGGCAACATGACCGCTGTTCTCATCACCGTAGTCATAGCAGATAACTGCACCCGGTCTTGGTTCGGAACCGTATGAATAGCTTGTGTTTTCCCTGTACCATTTGCCTGCATTGTTCCAGCTGAGTTCAGGTTTTACCCCGAATGCTTCATATGCTCTGCCCCATGCATATGCTGTACAGTTCGGCATCTCGCATCCGCCAAAAGTATTGTACGGATTTTCTTTACTGAAGTAATAAATATATTCAGGAGCACTTTCGTCATCAGAAGGTGCTTCTGTTCTTATATCAAATTCTGGTACTTCATATGCTGAAGCGGAAATAATTCCGGAAAAAGCAAAAGATGCTGAAAGAAAAAATGCTGCTGATGTTCTTAATAACTTTCTCATATTGATGAATCCCTTCAAGTAGTATTGGTAGTTGTAATCCCTATGTTTGATATAATACACCTCTGCGGTATATTTGTCAATATAATTTAATCATGTGGAAAAACATTTGTTAAAATACACGGTTTTGAACAACTACGATTCAGCATAAAAACAAAAATGTATTGACAAGAGTTTTATACTGATATTATAATAGAAATATTAAAGATTTTACGGCGGATTCTGAAAGGACTGAATTTTTTTATGAAAAGAATAAAGCTTACGGCTTTGTGTCTTACGGCTGTTCTTGCTGCTGTATCATTTTCCGGATGCTCAGAAAAGGCAGGTACGTCGCAGGAAACCACCGAGGTTTCAGAGGCTGTTACTGAAGCTGTGACTGAGAGGGAACTTACGCAGGAACAGAAGGATGCAGCAAAAGAAAAATGTATTTCCGAAGAAAGATATTGTGTAGATAATTCTTATATTTTAAGTAAATCAGAAGAAATGCTTAAAATTTATTATGAAGGTATCACTGAAGCTGATCACGACAAATGTTTTGAGGTGTTTCCTGATTTCTATAAAAAGGCTGTAGAGAAAGAAAATGTGGAATACGGAGAAACAAATGAAGAATATATGCAAAGTTTAAAAGATGGTCTTGCTGAAAAATTTGGTGATGATTTTTATATTTTTCCATCGTTATCTTCAGTACTTCAGCTTAGTGATGAATCACTGAAAGAAATGGAGGTTTCAATTAATAGTTCATTTAGTTCAGATATAAAACTCAAAGATGGTTATATTGTATATTTTTCAGAAACTACAAGAGGGAAGCTTGATAAACAGACACAAGCTTTACATTTTTTGGTGTTAAATATTGATGATAATTATTATCTATACGATGATTATTATGAAAATGTAGAAAATAATTAAAGAAAAACAGGGGGACAACAGAATGGATTCATCAATAGCAGAAAAACTAATAGCATTAAGGGTTCAGAGGGGGCTTTCACAGGTTGAGCTAGCAGCAAAACTCGGAAAGGATCCTCAGATAATTGCCGGATGGGAGAACAGGGATATTTCTCCGGATACGGACAGTATGATTGCGCTTGCAAGATTTTACAATATTTCGCTGGATAAGCTTTTTAATCTGAATGTATCGGACAGTGAGCAGCGTTCGGCTATTTCACTTGATAAGGGCAGAACTTCCGCACCTTCGCAGAGTGGTCCGGAAATGAGAATCAGATATCCGGAAAAATCAGCAGGCAGCGAGGTTTATCCCGGAAAAGCATCTTCAGAACAGCCTGCTTCACAGAGTGCGCAGACCGTATATGCCGAACCGGAAAATCTTTCAGGTTACTTTAACTATGAAACTGTTGACGGCACAGCACTTCCGGCAAATGCTCAGGTGAATAAACCGGCGGTTGATTTCAGCAGCGAGATTTCTGAAACCATAAACAGAATACAGAAGGACAAGAAGTTTTATAAGAAGCTTATGAAATTTCCGTATCCGGTTTTTGCCACGACTGCATTTCTCGCGACCGGGGGACTTTTTAACTGGTGGCATCCGATGTGGATGATTTTCCTGACAATTCCGCTCTACTATACCACTATCGAAGCTATTTACAAAAAGAACGCGAATATCTTCTGCTATCCGGTTCTGGTAACGCTTTTCTATCTTATCGCCGGTTTTACACTTAACCTCTGGCATCCGGGCTGGCTTGCATTTTTATCTATTCCTTTTTATTACTGGATAGTAAATACATACGGTAAAGA
>JAUNJJ010000234.1 GCA_030533325.1 Oscillospiraceae bacterium | reverse complement strand
CTACAATAAAGAGCATATTTTTGAGTTCAACCTGATTTAAAAAATCTTTTATACTCACCTTATCATTACTGGCACCCTCGTAGATTCGAGAAATCAAGGGAAGTTTCGTATTGATATCATATGCCATAAGAAGGTTGATTTGCTCTTCACCCAGCTTTCTGAATTTATAGCCTTTTTCAGCAAAATCATTATTATCTGAAACACATCCGATAACGTGACCACCAATCGCAATTTGTTTTGAGCCATTTTCAACGAGATAATTTTCCATTTGAAGGACGTTTGTTTGCCTGCATCCAAGTGCTTCGTATAAATTTGAAACAGATTCGTTTCCAAGTTTTAATTCCGGAAAAATAATCGACAAAATACTCATTTCATATATATCGCGAATATTCTTGATATATGTAAATCCATGTATAAAATAGATTACTGATATGACATATATCATGGCTGCATCCTGAGGGTTGAAAAACTTGTTAAGTGTAGAAAATACATTTTTCGAGTTAACGACTGTGATTGCATAATCTCCATAGTCAAGAGTACTGATTTCAGTATCGCAAACGAAGCTATTGTTAGGAATGAATCCAATTCCTTCTTTTATGGTTCCAATAAGACTCCCCATTTTAGTATGTCGCTTGCCGTCATCCCCTTTGATCATTTTGTACTCATAAACATAATAATTTCCGGATATAAGTTTAACCATCGTACCTTTTGGTTTAAATTTTCTTATGTTTTCAGGAACTGAATATTTACCCATTTTCCGCGCCTTCCGTTTACCTAATGTGTATACCTAAATTATAACATATTTTTAGTGTAATTTCAATAGGAATATTAGACGAAAAAAGTGGTTCAAACAACGTATTTTCGACAGTTGTACCAATCGGTTTAAATATGAATTATTTCAAATAATTGGTTGCGTATACATAGAAAACTGGAATTCTGTGCCTAGTGTAGCTATAGTGAACGCAATAAAGATTTTGAATTACAGAATATCAGGCTACAGATTTGCTTTTATAAATCATTATTGTAGCAAATCAAAATCAAATTTATTTATGCGTTCACTATAAATGCAACATCTATTTTTTTCAAAGTAAATGCAACAAGAATATTTTTCCACGTTGCGTTTACTTTGAAAATTCATGACCTCATTTTTGTTTCCACAAATTTTACCTCCTGACTTGATTAATTTTCGGATATATGCTATAATTTAAGCGAACTAAAAAACTTTTTTAGTTACTATGGTTATATTATATCGTTAATTAACGATAATTTGTAGTTTATTAACAAAACCAATATCGTTAATTCACGATATAATTATAGCTTTACACAATTAAAAAACGAGAAGATGAAGTTAGCATGGATACAAATGTTATAATAACCAAGATAGAAGAGTTAGCTGCCAGACATAATATTTCAAAAACAAAAGCGCTTACAGAAAGCGGAGCTGGTAAAGACTTTATATCAAATATAACTCCGTCTATATGCAAACTTCAGAAAATTGTAGCATACTTCAACGTATCAGTCGACTATCTCCTTGGAACTACTCCAACTGTCCAGGTATACGACGAAAATGACAATGTAGTAGTTATAGATGACGAGACTCGTGATATTATTGACCGCCTTAGAAAGCGACCTGATATGAAGATGTTATTTTCAGTAACCAAAAAGGCTACACCAGAAGATATAATCAAAGCTGTAAAGATAATAGAAGCACTCAAAGACGATGAGAGCTAATTATGGTTTACGAAGAGGATTATTGTATAAGATATATTGCCCTGCCGACTTCCATTCATGGAGTAACAGCGCAGGATGAATATGGTTTTAATAATATTTACATAAATACTAATATCGGGATTGAGGAACAGCGGATAGCACTGAGGCATGAGATTGAGCATATTGCAAGAGGAGATTTCTACAGGTTGGAAGTGCCGCTGGAGATGATTGAGAGTATGGAGATATGAAAACGGTAAGTAAGTTTACTTTGAAGGTATAAGGTGTAAGAAATTTTGATTTTAGAATATAGATTATATTCTTTTTTTGATGTATAATGAAAGTAAAGAATCACTAAAAGGAGTTGGTCTATATGGAAAAGAAACAAAATTATGATGTTAAATTACATGAGCCACTTGGAAAAAGAAATGCAGAAGCGATACAATACTGGTTGGATCATGGCAAAAAATTAAAGATTGACTCCAATTATCATGTATATTTCGGTAACAGATGGATTGGAGATGCCAGACCTAAAAGAAGGTGAATCTATGAGCGGGAGCAGACCACCGATTCCTGCAGAAATGAAACGTGAATTACGACGTGAGGCGCATTACGGTTGCGTATGTTGTGGCAATCCGATTATTGAATATCATCATATAAAAGACTGGTGTATCGTTAAAGAACACACAATTGACAATCTTGTAGTTCTCTGCCCTTCATGTCATTACAGAGCAACTGTAAAAGAACTCACCCCAGAAAGAATATTGAGAATGAAAAAAGAGCCCTACAACAGTAAGCTTAAGACCGTTTCAGAGAATTTCTTTATAAATCAGCATGGTGAAACTTCCTTGCTAATTGGATCTGTTCGAATAAATAATGCCAATATAATATTAAGGGTTAATAATGATTCTGCCATTTCTTTATCTAAAGATATAGACGGATACACTCTTTTGAACCTGAAAATTTATGATGAACATCATAAACTTGTTGCTCAGGTAAAAGATAATGAATGGTGTGCAAATGTTTCGGATCAAATCTGGGATATTACATTTTCCAAAGGAATTCTTGATATCAGATGTTCTGCAAGAAAATTATGGCTTAAAATACCGACTAACAATTCAGAAATAAAAATTGACGGAAAAACATATACTGATAAGCATGAAATATTATTTGACTCTAAAAACGGAATTAAAATCAAATATGATGATCATGAAGTATATATAAAGGATTCTAAGATTACATTTAATGGAATACCGAATGATTGTCCTGTAATTCAAATAGGTAAAACTATGTTTAATACAGGTGCAGTTTTTTATTATGATTAAATTTTCGCGGGTTAAAGCTTAGTTTCTACTCACCGTTTTAGATAACTGAGGACATGGATATTTGATGCATATAATATAACGAGGTGATTTTTATGATGAGGATACTTGCAAAAC
>JAUNJJ010000233.1 GCA_030533325.1 Oscillospiraceae bacterium | reverse complement strand
AAGATAGGTATTATACATTGCGGTAATGGCGTTATTCCGCGACTCATTGAGGTAAACAAAAACAGCGGAACATATATTCTTGCAGAAGAACTTATTCTTCACTTTGCAAATAATGTTTTCAGTGAATACAATCTGAAGTCTAAATCTCTTATCAGAGTTACAAGAAATGCAGATATTGATGCTGATGCACTTTATGAAGAAGAAATAGACTACCGTGAATTTATGGCTGATATAATAAAACAGAGAAAGAAGCTTTCTCCTGTAAGACTTGAACTTTCAAGGGAGCTTGATAATGGAATTGTAAAGAAGCTCTGCAAATATCTGAACATAGAAAGAAAATTTGTTTTCAGGAACATGTCACCGCTTGATCTGTCATTTGTATTTGAACTTCAGGACCGTCTTCGTCAGAAGTCTGATTTATTCTATCCAAAGAGAATTCCGCAGAAATCAGCACAGTTTACATCTGAAAAATCAATTCTTGCTCAGATTAAGGAAGGAGATAAGCTGCTTTCGTTCCCGTATGACAGCATTAAACCATTTTTAAATATGCTTCATGAAGCTGCAACGGACAGTGATGTTATATCGATTAAAATGACACTGTACAGAGTTGCTAAAAACAGTGAAGTTGTAAATGCACTTATAGAAGCGGCTGAAAACGGTAAGGATGTACTTGTACTTGTTGAACTGAAGGCAAGGTTTGATGAGGAAAACAACATAGAGTGGTCACGAAGACTTGAAGCCGCAGGATGTACTGTGATTTACGGAATTAACGGATTTAAGGTGCACTCAAAACTCTGTCTTATAACTAAGAAAACAGGCAGAAATCCGGAGTATTATACACAGATAGGAACAGGAAACTATAACGAAAAAACATCCCGTCTTTATACTGATTTCTCGCTTATGACAGCAAACCGGAAAATCGGTAAAAACGCTAACGAAGTATTCCAGGCTCTTGCAGCTGATACAACAGTGAAAAATTCAGATACACTCCTTGTTGCACCAAACTGCCTGCAGAATCGTGTTGTTGAAATGATAGAGGAGCAGATAAAACTTGCTGAAAGCGGTGAAGAGGCATATATCGGCATAAAGATTAATTCTCTCACAGATAAAACAATAATTGACAGTCTGATCAAAGCCTCAAAGGCTGGTGTAAAAACTGAACTTGCAGTAAGAGGAATATGCTGTCTGATTCCCGGCGTTGAAGGTGAGACAGAGAATATAAGAATAGTAAGCGTTGTCGGACGTTTCCTTGAACATTCAAGAATTTACATTTTTGGCAAAGATGAAAAAGCAAAAATGTACATCGGATCAGCTGACTTTATGACCAGAAATACTCTGAAAAGAGTAGAAATTGCTGTACCTTTATTTGACGAAAAAATCAGAGAGCAGGTTTTGTATATGTTTAATACAGTTATGTCTGATAATGTTCAGGCAAGAGAGCTGAACAGTGAAGGCAATTATATACGCGTGGAAAATGACAAAGAAAAGCTCAGCAGTCAGGAAGAGTTTTGTGACAGAGCATTTGAGATGGCACACGGCGGAATCAACACCGGGCAGTACAACTAAATCAGGCGAAAACACAAATCAGAACAGTTCTCCTAAAACCGGAGTAAAAGGTATTGTGCCTGTTACAATTGCCGGATGTATTGCATTTGCAGCAGCGTATATATCAAGGAGAAAGAAAAATAAATAAATGATCTGAATAAGTACAGAGGGAGTTCTTTCAACTCCCTCTGTTTTTTTACCCGAAAGCATAACTTTAATTCTGTGATTAAAATTATCCATCAAAATTCCCGGGATATCCAATTCTTTTGGATTTTCATATTGTCATTCAGTCAAATATGTGGTAGAATGATAAGTACAGACCTGGATGAAAAGGAGAAAAAAATGAAGAATATTACCTGGAAAAATAATGATGAAGAAGAAAAAACAAAGGTTATGACAAAAGAAGAAATACTTGGCAGAATTCTCGGCGGGGAGCTTTCAGACTATATCGAACTTAAATCAGAAACCCGCGGAGACAGAATTTATGTTCCGGAATTCAAAATGGAAATAAAGCCAATAGTATATGAAGTAAAAGAAAGATTTGTCAATCTTGGATTTGACATGTACAGTGATTTATGGGGGGCACATTTCTTTGAATGCAGTGTCGGTCTCGGAAACGACTGCAGTTCTGCATACGGCATGGCGATAGGTACATTTGCATTTTCATTTATGCAGGGATTAAAAACGGTTGCAGATAACCATGTAAAAAGCAGTCTTACATCATTTTTTGCAGGCAGGGAGCATAAGTGGAAAGTATACGAGAGCAATGTTGTTGCTACCGGAAAAAAAGACGAAAAAAGAGTAAAATCTGATTACTGGAATCTTCTTAAAGATGATATTGTAAAACGTCTCGGAAACCAGAAGGCTGTCTGTGTAAAAATTTTTAATTCAAATTATGAATCAAAAGTAACAGGTGAATGCAGAATAAATGATGTGCCGGTACCTGAGCTTGGTGAAAAAGTAGGGGAACTGGCTAAAAAATGGGAGAAGGAAGGCTACAAATCTGAAAAGCAGTTTTTCTTCATTATACAGGATAAAAACACAGTTACAGAATATCCGTATGCAGGTCGTACAGGTGAGGCTATACTTCGTTCAGCAGTTGCCGAGTATCTTAAAGTATTCAGTCAGATAAAATCTCAGGAAGAATACAGCAATATTGTTGAAACAACTGCAGCCATCACAGGTGACAAAACACTTGCTGCAGAATGCCTCTGCTTTGTTGCCGAAATGTGTGCAGAACGTGTTTTTGATGAAGTCTTTACGCTCGGTGATTCATTTGCACTGTGCAGACCTGACGACAGCACATATGACACATACAAATGCCAGCTTTCTGACTATATGCCAATAAGAAGGGCAGTTTTTGATACATTCAGTTCAGGTGTGCTTGGTGAGAAAACAAATCAGGTATTCAACCAGCTTGTTTATATGAGTTCTCTGCGTAATCTTATGGACCAGATTGAAGCACAGGGCAAAAAGCCTGAAGAATTAAAAGGCATGGTCGTTGGGCATATGCTGTATAGTGTGCCGCAGGATTTTGAGATAAGATAAGCCTGATAACCATTCAAAAAGGGTATACTATAGTAAACGCAATAAATTGCGTTTACTATTAGCCGATTTGCACGGAGATGACG
>JAUNJJ010000232.1 GCA_030533325.1 Oscillospiraceae bacterium | reverse complement strand
TTTGAATTCTCACTTGAGGTATTTTAAGGGATTTATTAACTGTTATATTTTGTTATAGAAATCTCGTCAAACCATTGAAAACACTAAAGTTTTCGTGGGTGTCCTCTCCATTACATCTTGTATCATGTTATATCGTTTTACCCTTGGTTATGACCACTAATAAGGGAAAAAACAAGGGAAAGAAAATCTGGTAACAACTTATAACAAATTATGAAAATGACAGTTGGAACTGGATGAAATGCTTATAATACATTTTCAAGAAAGGATTGATTGGATGAACATAATATATGCCGATTACTACATTTATCACAACAGTATTGATATATGTACTTATGCCGGATATATTCTGCGGATTGATTGTTCCAAGGCAGAGGAAGGACTAAAGACGACACCTAATTCCGAGTGTGCCATAAATGCCCTTGCGATAGATAATCCACTGGAATATGCAAGATTATATCTAGATGGAACTATGCAAATGTGGATTGATGCAGAAGATTCATTAGAAATTTGGTGATTTATATACAAGGCAGGACTATAATTTTGAGTCTTGCCTTGTATTATAAAAATATATAATTTGTATTGAGTTTTAGAAAGAAAATGTCGATAATGAAGAGGGATTATATACAAGTGTCTAATTTAATATACGAGGTGTAGAATATTGCTTTATGTAGTGGACAATTTCTTGAATTATTTAATATATCTATTCATTATTTATTTTGGATTTAAGATACAGCCTAGGAAGAATAAAATTTTCTGTTGGCTCTCGGTGGTGGTTGTATTTGCGGCTGGTATTTTTAATATGTACTTTGAAACCAATTCTCCTATTGTGTATGTGTGTTGGAGTGTTCTGTCTGTGTGCTTGTTTTTCAAGGAACGTTTATTGCGTTTAGGGATATTAAGTTTTGCACTTATGTATTTTACAGGAATTATGGATACATTCAGTGTTATGCTCATACAGATTTTGCTTATAGGAGGGGCTGTTGAAACTGGTTTGACATGGTGGATGGAGATAGCATATGCCATTTCATTTTCCGTATATTTCATGGTATATACAATACTTCTTAAAAAAAATGAAGTTTATTTGAAGGATATAGAATACAGATATAAGGTTGCCATACTGGTGCAAGGTAGTATATTCCAAATGTTTTATAATTTTGTATTTGCTTTTTTTGATGAGAATCATGAAATGTATGGCTGGGATGCATATGTTGTGTTTTTTGTTAGTATCGTAGGAGCTATTTATGCTATTTTTTTGACTCTTAGTCTCGCTATAAAGAATGTTCTTTCAAACAGGCAAAATAAAGAACTTCAATCTTTTATGTATATGCAAAAAGAGCAATATGATTACCAACTACAACAATCGGTGGCGGTGCGACGTTTTAAGCATGATTTAACCAATTATATAGGTGTTCTTAGAGAACTGGTAAACCAGAAAAAATTGGAAGAAGCTAGAGGATATATAGATACCATTTGGAATGTTCAGGATGAATTTGAATTAAAAATTCATACAGGAGATAGTTTTTTAGATGTTATTATGAATTATTATTTATATATAGCGACGAAGGAGAATATTAAATTCACTGTATCAGGAAAGGTAACGACGATATCCTATATAGAGATGGTTGATATTACAACTTTGATGGGAAATGTATTGCAGAATGCAATAGAAGCATCTAAAAAAACGAATAATCCGAAAGTAAGAGTTGAGTTTATAGAACATAAAACGGAAATTTTTATATCAGTAAGTAATGGTGTCGTTGAAAAGGTAAATACAAACAATAATTTTTTGAAAACTTCGAAGAAAGATAAAATGAATCATGGATTTGGTTTTAAAAATATTATTGCAACTGTTGAAAAATATCAAGGGGAATATTATATGGATTCTTTCATGGAAAATGGAGAGCCAATATTTAAAATTAGTATTGCTATCCCAAAGGAGTTAAGGCGATGAAAATATGTGTAGTGGAAGATGAAGAAGTATGGAGAAATAAGATACAGGAAATTATTGAAAAATACTGTATAGATAAAAATATTTTATTTCAAATTCAGTTGTGTAGTGATGGAAAAGACTTTATGAAAAATAAAGATGCAGATTTGGTGTTTTTGGATATTGAACTTGCGGAAGGAGAAAATGGTTTTGAAATAGCTGAAAAATTGATAAATACGGGGAAACAATGTAAGATATGTTTTCTGACTTCTCATACAGAATTAGCCCGTTTAGGATATAGAGTAAATGCATTCAGATACATTGATAAAAAACATTTGGAGGAGATAGTAGAAGCACTTGATTCTTTTCTTAAAACTAAAATACAGGAAAGAAATATTTGCTGTAATGATATTTCCGGTGTATGTAGAAAAATAAAGTTGGATACTCTTTTGCTTGTTGAAACAAGTGGAAGAAAATTGAGATACCTTATGGTGGATGGCAAGGAATATTTCTGTGAAGGAAGTATATCTGAAATGTCACAAAGTTTGGAGCAGTTTGGTTTTTTTCAAGTGCAAAGGTCATATGTTGTCAATATGAAATTCATTGAAAAGGTGGACAGTCGAAAGGTTACCTTGTCTAATGGATTAGAGATAGCGATTGGAAGAACTCATAGTAATGAATTTAAAAAGGCTTTTTTTAAATGGAGAATGTTGTTTGATAATTGATTGGGAGAAATATTTCGTGATGACTTGTGTCGTTTGTGCAAAAATTGTGTCGTTTGTACACAGGATATTTCCTTGGTTTTCTTTTTGTGATATAAAATAAAGCGTTCGGATAATTTGGGGTAAATTATCAAGAAGAAAGTTTTTTATGACCGTGACAAAATAGAATAATAGTATGCCAAGGAGGTAGGGAAAATGGTAATCACAGACAATCAGTTAATCAGTAATTCGTCATATTCAAACGGAAGCACTGTAATCATGGAGAGGAGAACTGAATAGGCTAAGGCTTCTGCGGAAAGTGCGATTTCTGAAAAACAGGCTTCAAAAAGTAACACGAATGATATAGCTGTCATTTATGAAAAAAGTAATCCGAGCAACTTAAAAATGGTTACATACGCAAAACCAAGTACTGTAAAAGCAATGGCATTAAGCAAGAGTTCGATTAAAGATGTTCAGACAAAATTGAATGCTATTGGATATTCTTGTGGTACGCCGGATGGAATTGCTTGCAAGAATACTAAGGCGGCGGTTACATCTTT
>JAUNJJ010000231.1 GCA_030533325.1 Oscillospiraceae bacterium | reverse complement strand
CGCAGTGAATACAATGCTGTTATTATTGCACCAATGACATATCCGTACATTGTAACCGGATGCAGTATGTGAAGCGGTCCGTAAGTCTTCATTACGTGTCCGATGCCATTTTCAGTATAAAATTCAGGATTTACATAGTATAAGTCTGTGATTCCGATCGTACATACTGCCCCGTAAACCATCATCTGAAAAATATACAGGGTGTTTTTTAATGCAGCCCTGATTTTTACATGACATATCTCACAGATTGTCAGAAAGAACAGCATCGGAAGAAAACACCCGCCCACATAGGAAAGTTTTACTGCAAGGAGTATTTCCGAAAGATTCTGAGAACATGCCTGCGCCAGATATCCGCCATTGGCAATTATTACACAAACAAGCATTATATACTGATTCACGCTTTTTCTTCTGTCTATAACAATCTGAACAACAAACAGACAGAATGAAACAATAAAACAGCACATATAGAAACCAATCATATGTGTCGCCCCTTTATCATTTATCATAAAGTATTCTTAATTAAGAATAACATATTTTTGTTGAAAAATCAACACAAAAAAGAAGAAATGCACAATTTCGAACGGAAATTTACAGATTATTATTTTTAAAGAATTCCATCATTTCGTTAGTGAGACTGCTGGAATCAGGCTGCAGAACAATATTTTCACGTTCCACCCATTCCGCATATTTCAGCTCGCTTTCATCCATATGTATTTCTGTATCACCGTCCGCATCGCAGAAAAATCCGGTAAGTATATCATTTGCCATACCCCATGGCTGCGACTTGTAGTACCTGATATTTTTTACGCGAATTCCGGTTTCCTCCATTACTTCACGGGCAACGGTTTCTTCAAGTGTTTCTCCGATTTCAGTAAATCCGGCAACAAGTGCATTGTGCTGATACCCGGTTCTGTAGCGTGTAACAAGCAGCTTATTCCCGTTTGTTACGCCGACAATAACCGCAGGCATTATACGGGGATAGGCAGTGTAACCGCATTTTACACACTCCATGGCTCTTTCAGTTTCCGAATGTTTCATTTCACAGCCGCATCTTCCGCAGAATTTTACATCGCGATACCAGTCACTTAGATGCTTCCCCGTCATAAATGCAAAAATCTGATGTTTCTCACCAATCTGCATTTCACGGATTTGTCTTAAATCAGTATACTCATACCCCGGAAGTCCGCCTTCGATTTTATCTGCAAGGAAATATGCTCTGCCGTCAAGTTTGAATAAAAATTTCAGATTCGCATTTTCTCCGGTTTCAAGTACACTCGGAATTCTAAGCCACCCGTCCGTATCTGCAAGTATTTTACCACCGTCAAATACCAGAACAGGATCATTGTCCATAGGCTTGACTCCCGGTTCAAACTGATTGTTCAGCTTATGCGGGTAAATATCCTGAATCATATCTCATTTCTCTCCTTTAAATATTTCAGAAGTCCTCTGCAGGCTTCATCTATATCATTATATGTAGTCCTGAAATCTCCGCTGTACCACGGATCAGCCACATCATCCGAACGCCCTGCAAATGTCATCATTTTATAAATTTTCTCTTCCTTATCCGCACCTAAAATGCGCTTCATGTTACGTATATTCATAGTATCCATGCCTATCAAGTAATCGTACTTGTCATAGTCTGAAGCCTGCAGCTGAACCGCATATTTACCGTCTGCACTGATTCCGTGCTTTTTCAGTTCAGCCTTTGCCGGAGGATAAACCGGATTACCCTGACCATGCCATATTTCTTCCGTACTTGTTGCACTGGATCTGATAAGGAACTGTTCTGACAGTCCTTCATCGTTTACAAGTTTCTTCATAATAAATTCTGCCATCGGCGAACGGCATATGTTGCCATGGCAAACGAACATTATTCTAATCATAACTAAATTCCTTCCTCAAATGCCCTGTTTTGCCCCTTTACGCCCCGTTTTGCCTTGCTGGTATTTTCTGATAATTATGTAGGTTAGTCGGCAAATAAGGGCATTCGGGGGCGTAAGTGTGCCGTCGTTAGCAGTAAAATTGTAGTAAAAATGAGGCTGTTTACTACTAAGGGATTTTGGGCTGATTTCTCACATGATTTGATGTGCTCAAAATATCTCATTCAAACTCATCAAAAATAAAATGCTGAATGGCATTCTTTTGTTTATTTATTCTGCCAACAATATTAAGAATATACCATGAAACATCGGTATAACGTTCTCCTTCAATATGCTTCCTGTTAATATCAAGCCATAGTGAAACTTCTTTTGTATCACTGGCAGCTAATTCTATAACACCATCACTATAAATATCATAAAGTCTTACAACGGTTAGCTTACCTGAATTTTGATTTGCTGATAAAATTTCATCAAGTTTGGTATAAGATAGTTTTTCACTTCGCCAATCAGTATCATCATTATCAAGATTTGGCAGATATTCCATCTCGTCATTTCTAAATATCCAGCCACTTTCATTAAACAGTTTTATTACATCAAATATTTTTTCAGAATAAGATTCAAAATCAATTGTAAGCGATGCATCTACTGACATAATCCATCAATCTCCTTTACTATTAAGTGTTTCAAATAATACAGTGATCTTCTCAACTAACTTGCTTTCATCAATACAATAAGGTTCCATTTGTCTGATTGCTTCATTTTCTTCATACATTTCCAAAGCCATATAAATTTCATCAATAATTTCATATTTCTCTTTTTTAACTTCTGAAATAAGAGCACCTCTATTTTCGTCTATTATATTGTCAAAATCATCGCGAAACTGGATAAAGCCATACTCAAATGGATTAGTAAGAAATTGCATCACAAGTTCTTTTATTTGTCTGAAAATCATAAATAGTTCTCCGTATAATCCTTTTCTATATATTTCATAGCGGAATTCAAATCAATAAACTCTATATAACTTAAATTACTACTATTATTAGAATACGTTAAATGATAAATCCGATATACATTTTCAAATAAGAATAATACATTATCGTTAGATTCGCACTTTGCTATGGAAGAGACTGAAGAATTAGCGAATTTAATACCGAGTTCATGTTTAAGTTCATTTACAAATGTACTGTCGTAATCTAATACAAACCAATTGAAATCATTTCCATACTTTTGGTCAAAAACAGCGAACCACTCTTCAAATGACATTTAAATTTCTCATTTCCCTTCAAGTCAATATAATAATCTATATTTCAGATATTAGATATTCTAATCATAACACAT
>JAUNJJ010000230.1 GCA_030533325.1 Oscillospiraceae bacterium | reverse complement strand
TTTAAACGGGAATGCTGTTTTTTTATAAAAATTAAGAAAAATATAAGAATAATACTATTGAAAAAATCTTTGACCTATGATATTATAATTATAGTTATAAAAAATAACAAATATATATACAAAAGAAAGGAAAACAATATGCTTGAAACAAAAGAACTTTTCAAAAAGTACAGGCCGAAAAAAGGAAAAGAGGTCACTGCAATTGACCACATTTCCGTAAGGTTTCCGGAAAAGGGAATGGTATTTCTCCTTGGAAAATCGGGCAGCGGAAAGTCAACACTTCTGAATCTTCTGGGAGGACTTGACAGTTATGACGAAGGAGAGATAATAATCAAGGGTATTTCATCCCGCGACTTCAGTCAGCAGAGGTTTGACAGCTACAGAAATACCTATGTCGGATTTATTTTTCAGGAGTACAATGTACTTGAGGAATTCAACGTGGGAGCGAATATTGCACTGGCACTTGAGCTTCAGGGAAAGAAGGCCTCTGATGAAGAGATAAACAGAATTCTCCATGAAGTTGACCTTGACGGATTCGGTGACAGAAATCCTAACGAGCTGTCAGGCGGTCAGAAACAGAGGGTGGCGATAGCGCGTGCACTTGTAAAAAATCCCGAGATAATTATGGCCGATGAACCTACCGGAGCACTGGACTCAAATACCGGAAAGCAGGTATTTGAAACCCTGAAAAAACTTTCCGCTGACAAACTTGTTATAGTGGTATCACACGACCGTGAATATGCAGAAAAATATGCCGACCGTATCATTGAACTTTCAGACGGAAAGGTAATCAGAGATGTTGAAACGGTAAGTGACGGTGAAAGCACATCTGATTCCATGACCTTCAGAGAAGATACGGTTGAAATACCTCAGGGATACAGACTTACTGAAGAGGACGTCATAAGAATCAGGGAGTACATAAATAAAATATCCGGCAGCCTGAAAGTAACACTTCCTGAGGAAAAGACAAGGTTTAAGGATACAGATGAATCGGTAATACCTGTACAGGACGGCTCGCAGTTCAAACTGATAAAATCAGTTCTTCCGATGAAATCTGCTTTTAAAATAGGCACAAGTAGTCTGAAACACAAAAAATTCAGACTGGCAATGACGATATTTCTTTCCGTTATTGCATTTACGCTCTTTGCTCTGGTTGATACTTTCAGTTCGTACAATCATATCCGCACCTGTGTTGACTCGCTGAAAGATTCTGATATAAAGTACATTTCACTGAGTAAAAAGGAAAAACGTGGCGAAGGACTGGATGAATGGTGGACAACTCTGAATTCAGGTATTAAGGAAGAAGACCTTGAAACAATAACGAATGAAACCGGTATCCCTGTTACAGGATTATTCCGTTCACGTATCAAAGACCTTTCTTTTTACAATAATACAGGTTCTTTTGATGAATCTGAAGAGGAAATCAGTATGGAAACCTGTCTGCACCGTTTCTGCGGATTTGCTGAGATCTCTGAGGATATACTTGAGGAAATGGGATACAGCATATATGCCGGAAGAATACCGGATCCGAATAAGAAGGAAATAGCAATAAGCTGTATGGCCGCTGAAACTTTTATAAAAGCGGGTTATGTTCAGGCAAATCCTGAGAACAATTCAGAACAGCAATTCATAAAAAACGGCAGCTTCGATGATGAAAATGAGGGGCAGAAAACAGAACGAAAAAAGAAACCGGAAAAATTTTCTGATCCTATGTACATGGTGGGAAAAACCCTTCTCCTTGACAATGAGCTTTACACAGTTTCAGCAGTTATAGATACAGGATTTGATTTTTCAAGATATGAACTTATGAATACTCCGGATGATAAACTTTCCACGGCCGAGAATGTTCTGAGATACATTCTCTCATGTGAGTATGACTACGCAGTAAACTGCAGTCTGACAGGTGCTGCGATGGTCGGAAAAGGCGCAGTAAAGGAGATGGCATCAGAAGAACCTGTACTGTATGATTCAGACAGAGGACATTTTTCATATATGGCATACAGCTCCGGCAATGATTCGGGACTGGATATCTGGTCTTCGTACTATGCAAAACTTTCGGATATCCCGCAGGAAGATATAATCTGGGCTGATGCTCCGGTTGAAAGTCTTAGTGAAAATGAGATTATTGTTTCACTTGAAACAATTAACGCATATTCAGGTATGAAATCTGTTAGCTTTTTACCTGAGGACGATGAAATAAAAAAAGAAGATCTTGACAGACTTCTTGAGTATGTGTCTGAACTTGATAATTCCGAAGGCAGATATTATGTATACGGTGACCCGGAAGACCATAAGACAGAAGATGTCCGTATAGTAGGATGTTTAACATCTGACAGTGTATATTCAAGTATTGGTTCCATGATAATAGCGGACAGTATTCTTGATATGATCGGTGAAAAACCACAGGGTATCTATGACTGTGCAATAGGACCTATGCCTGAGGACAGAAACGAAATGGAAAATGTAGTAAGGTACTGCAATAAGGAAGGCGATGATATTACTGAAAAGTATTCGATGAACAATGCTGTTGTATACGAACTTGATACATTTAATTCCATAATTAAAACAGCCTCAAAGATATTTTTCTGGATAGGACTTTTCTTTGCGGTATTTGCCTCAATCCTTATGGCTAACTTCATTTCGGTAAGTATCAGCTACAAGAAGCAGGAAATCGGAATACTCCGTGCCATAGGTTCAAGGTCAAATGACGTATTCAGAATTTTCTTCTCGGAAAGCTTTGTTATTTCTGTAATAGAATTTGTTCTGACATCTGTGCTTTGTTTGGTGGTTGTTATGATTATAAATAATGTACTCAGAAGTCAGATCGGAATACTTATTACTATTCTTCACTTTGGCATAAGACAGGTGATTCTGACACTCGTTATCAGCGTGGCTGTTGCAGCACTTGCAAGCTTCTTCCCGGTAAAGAAGACCGCTTCAAAGAAACCTATTGATGCGATAAGAAACAGGTAATGATTAATAAAAATATTGATTTGTGTGGTTTCATAGTTGATAATGCAAATGATATAAATAAGGATGCAGGAAAAATGACATATAAGTATGTCGGAAACCCTGCATCCTTATTTTTAAACAGTATAGTACAATATCACACCATCATCCCTGTCCGGTCAGAACATTCTTTCCTTCAAAAGCGAATCCATATTTAACGATGTTTTCCTCTGGTATGCCACTGTTCCTGCCATAATCATCATCCTCTC
>JAUNJJ010000229.1 GCA_030533325.1 Oscillospiraceae bacterium | reverse complement strand
TAGGATATGATAATAATTTTGAAATAACAGTTAATAATGTAACATTAAAAGGTGCATTTAAACTTGCTAATTCATGGGGAGAAACATGGGATGAAGGAAACAATGGATTCATATGGGTAATGTATGATGCCTTAAATTCAAATAATAAACATGGCAGCCAATGGAATAACAATTTTAGTTATCCAAGAGCAAGTGTTTTTGGATATTGTAATCCATTCTACTTTATTGATGTGGCAAAATGTGATGTTTATTTTGCTGGTCTTGTGCATTTTATGACTAATAATCCTAATGGCTTCAGAATTCAATCTTCAACAGGGCTATCTAATTATTATGATACCAAAAGATTAGTTGAATCATATCAAAACCTTGAAAATGCTGAAGGCAAATATATTGCTTTTGATTATTTTAACACAGATGACGTTTATGATTTATCTGATTATATGTCACAAAGTTGGACTGTTAATTTTACAAGAAATGTCAATCATAACACATATAGAATCAATCCAAGAATAGTTGACAATTATTGTAATCCTATTGCTCCGTTAGATACAATCTATGGTTCGCTTTCATCTGGCCAGTACACTAAAACAACTAATATTGACATTGTCAAAGGTAGGGTATCCGCTTATGATAATAATGAAATCACTTCAAGCGATGTTCAATTAGTTATGCGTTATTTAAACGGAAGCGTTAGCTTTTCAAATCTTCAAAAGTTCTTAGCCGATTATAATAATGATGGCACAATTAGCATACTTGATGTGATTATGATGAACAATCATCTTTCTTCATTAAATAGAGAATGTTATACATTAACTGAATATATTCCTGAAATAGGCTGCTCATTAGCAGAAATGATGCAAAAGGAAAATGAAGTGAAATCTACTTATTGAATTGAAAACAATTGCATTGCATTTCAAAATAATACGTGTTACAATTATAGTGAACGAAAAAAATATTTTTTCGTTCACTATTAGCCGATATGCACGGAGTAACCGTAGGGAACGGATGTGCAAGGAAAAAATCAAGAAAATAATGGAATAAAGCCGAGGGCTTTATGACTCAATTTTCACGAGCCGGTTTAATTTGTGAGGAGGAATTTAATATGAAGAAAATTATTTCAGGATTGATTTCAAGTACTGTCATCACATTTGCCGCTTTCGGAAGTTTATCTGTTTCAGTTTGTGCAACAGATAATGAAAATTATGTTTATGGTGACGGACACTGCGAAACAATTGAAGAATTAAATGAGTCAGTCAATTCAAATATGAATAATTCAGAAAATGAATCGAAGAATATTGAATCATTTGATAAGCTTATCGAAATGTCCGATGAAGAAATAATGAATATTTCTGAAGATTATAAATCGGCGCTACAGTCGGTATTGGTATCGCCTGTATTTTATGAACAGTGCAGATATGAATTACATTTTACAAATGCATCCAAATACCTGGATTCAAATAATTCTGTTATTAAAGAAGTTCTTGCAGATGATCTGGGAATACCAGCAGAATTAATAAAATCAATTTCCGGACCAGACAAATCAAATATAAACGGCAAAGATTATATTACAATTCGTATAGGAATACAGCTTGAATCATATAAAAATCACAGTATTTATGATACAATAAAAACAATCGAATTAATGCTGAGAACCAATAAATCTGTTTCACTTTTTAATGTAGAAAGGCTCGGAAAAGCATATGATGAAGATTTCTTTTCCGGAGATACAATCAGAGGTGATATTAATTCTGACGGAGTAATTAATCTTACAGACCTTTCATTTCTTTCACTTTATCTCCTTGGTGACATAGAATTTACAGATAAACAACTTAAAACTGCAGACGTAAACGGAGATGGTGATGTCCATCTTACAGACCTCGCAACCCTGATGCAATACATTTCTCATGTAACGGATTCGTTCTGATAATTTGTCGGATTTTGGGTTAATTCTTAGTGATTTAGCTTAATAAGGTATGTTGTAGATTCTTCAGAGGACATTTTTGAATTGATAAATAAGGGTTTAGTTGAGCCAGGTGATTTAGCATATTGTTCAGATAATTATTTTTACCATTCTGATCCTTATCATGCGACTATAATATTATAGCCTAATGAAATATTAAAAATTTCTGTAAAAATCAAATCACGATATTCTGATGTATGCCAAAACAAATACAACCCATAATGAAATCACGCACTATGCAGATCCAATGAATCATCTGTGCTCCTGGTCGATGAGTTTAAAATAAACTATATAAGTTATCTGCGTGTGTACTGCGAAAGCCACTTTACAGCGGAGCCAGAAATACAGGATTTACAATAACTGAATATACTGAAAAAAGGTCCACATTTCATTAAGAGATGCGGACCTTTTTTTGTATGTTTTTTACTCACTCAATATGATAGAAAAATCAATTGATAAAAGTATTATTATAGTAAACGCAATAAATAAATTGCGTTTACTATTAGCCGATTTGCACGGAGATGACGTAGTCATCGGATGTGCAAGGCAATAAAAATAAATAAATTATAGTGAACGTCAAATTTATTTTGACGTTCACTATAATTAATCGGTTGAACCTGATTTTTATTAAGTATACCATAATTTCAAAGACTAATCAATAAACTCCTGTCTACTTTCAGGAAAAACGCATGAAACTTGCAAATGACATAACATCATGCTATACTTATAACAAGACTAACGGGATAGTTTCTTTAATCCTGACGGGTATATGCAGTTGATGTATATGTAGGGGAAACAAATCTTCCTGCAAACTCATCTTATAATGATGGTGCAAAGTCAGTCATAGGAACATTGGCTGGAGGTGGTATATCATTTGGGTATGACCAAAGTTACAGAAGAACCGTAAAAAGAGGAAAAAATAAGATGACAGAAAGAGAGAAAGAGGATTTAATTGATTCTTTTGAATGTTTGGATGAATTAAATAACAATTATTTTGAAATAATAAAAGAATTTTCGTTTGATAAAGACGCATTATTAAGAAGCAGATGTGCAGCATTATTAATTAATTTTCAAACAGATGATTCTTTGAAGTTATTGCTACATTTATGCAGTGATACTGATGATCTCGTAAGGGCGGAAGCTTACGATTCACTTGGTGCCTTTGTTTTCCCAAAAGTTGAAAAAACACTTTTTAAATCAATTAATTCAGAAAAAAACACTCTTCCTTTAGACGAAAACTTCCCGATTTTTAAGCCTAATTTCGAGGCGAATCTATGAAACCGGGA
>JAUNJJ010000228.1 GCA_030533325.1 Oscillospiraceae bacterium | reverse complement strand
AATCCGGCGATTAAATTCCTACTGAAACTGACTATTTATATTATATGTAAGCAATCCAGCTTCAACATGTCCTACATGTATATGCATATAAAAGCAAGCAAGAGCAGCAGAAAAAGTTGTGGATGTATCACCATGTACAAGAACAACACTTGGTTTAACTTCTTCTAAAACACATTTTATTCCATCGAGTACATTTGACGTTATATCAAACAGTGTTTGGTTTCTATGCATAATTGAAAGATCATAATCTGGTACTACGTTAAAAGTTTCAAGTACCTTATCAAGCATCTCACGATGCTGACCTGTTACAGCTACAACTACGTTGAACTGTTCCCTTTTTTTGAGTTCATTTACTAATGGGCACATTTTTATCGCTTCGGGACGTGTGCCGAAGACTAAAAGTATAGTATTCATAATTTTCACCTTAAACATTATTTGACTTCAATAGTATCTCCAAAATATGATTTTTTCTTATCATCATATGAAAGAAAATACTTTATTCTATATGTTCCTTTTTGTTTGATATCAAAAACTTGATTAGTAGCTAGACTATACATTCTCTTTTCAATTACTTCGCCATCTTTATATAGATAATATGCAAACTCTAACCGTCCTAAGTAAGGTTTGTTTATATCCAATTTAAAATTAAGACAATTTTTATCCTGGATGGTAGTTGTAGATTTAACTACTTTATCAAAATCAACATCAGAATATGAACTATCAACACATATATCTAAGATTTTAATAGATAAATTCTTATTATCATATTTCAAATCATTTATTTTACATTTTTTCTCATCTTTCAGATATATATATCCTTCTGCGTTTGTTATTGCAATTGCAGTAACAAAAAAACCATATGCCGTAACCATATCAAATTTTAAAGTTGTGGTAGTATCCATATGATTCTCAGTTCTTGAAATTAAACCATATTGAGGAATAGATAAATCACCATTTATTGCTTGAACTCTACATGGATCTCCAAATTGCAGAATATCTACATAATATCCAGAATCTCCAACTTTCAAACGAATGCTCCTATTGCTTAAACTAACAACAGAGATGTTTTCAGCAAGATGAAATAACTGCGAATACACATGATATTCATCCGATTCCACGTAATCGTAAAGTATTGTAAGATCTCCATATGAGCAAAAATCTCGGTTTATTTTTACTCCTTGATAAGCATTATTAAATACAGATACTCTATCATATTCACTAAAGAAAGAATGATGAGCCATTCCAACGCAATTCATATGCTTACGATCCACAATATAGGACTGATTATCAACAATAATAGAATTATGCGCTAATGCAGAAGTAAAATATTTTCGGAAAATATCGTTATTGTATCCATATATTCCGCTATCAGTAAATATCTCATATCCTTTTGAATATAATATAAACGATAGGTCGTCTGCGTGTTTATGTGTTGTGTTAGAATAACCACTTTTAACAAATTTCCATGTATCATTCTGAGGTAAAGTATCGCAGTTAGAACGGAAGAAGTATTGACCTGTAATTGGATATACCACATGAACTTCTTTTGAATGACGAACAAGCTTGCTTTTATCTGCACATAATACACCAATCGGATTTGAACTATCTCCAACTTGAGCAATAAAGCCATTTGGCTTTATTGTCCAATTAATATATTCTTGAACTTTTTGCATATCATCTCGTAGCTCAGTTCCAAATTCATCTCTATTTGCTTCAAGGAAATCTGCAATATCTAAAAACATTTTTCTGACGAGCTGGGCATAAGCAGGAGAATTCTCGGTATGGACATATTCTTCATTAAATGCTGCTTTCTTTTGTTCAGATAGCCGTTTTTTAGCAAGTTCTATCCAATCAATGTTTTGCATACAGAAGCCTATATGCAATAATGCCTTATCCTGCATAATACCATGATTATGAGCTTTGGTATAATTCTTCTCATCCGAAAGCCAATTACCATTTTGTTCAAGAATGGTTTTTATCATGTCAAACATATTCTTATCCCAATATGCATGGTCATTACACACTTTTGCAAAATATATAAGATTATCACTTCGTAAAGAGACAGCATGATCGCAAAATACATACTTATTTTCAGATATATTTTCTTTTTTCGAGCAAAAATCATACCAGCTTCTGATAAGTTCATAGGCGACTTTAAGATATTTTACATTTCTTTTTAGCTCATATGCCCTTACAAGAATTTGTAGAAAATTAAGTGAATGTAAGTATAATTGAAAAGTATTTGGAATGTTTGAATAACTAACATTCCAGTCAAAATTTGGGATATTGAACGAAAGAGGTTCAATCCGCTTATAAACTATAATTTGTCCATCAGTTATCTCCTGAGCCAATAATACAACTTCCTCATCAGAAAAATACCTGTTCAACATCATATAATTAAAGGATAACTTCATATTCAATTCTTCAAAACTATTCAAACCCGTTTTATTCAATCTATCAGCTATAAACCTACTCGCAGCATTTTTTGATTTATCTGTATTGCTATTAAAAATTCCATCTCCCCAAAAAGATTGATGTGGAATATTACGCTTAATATAATCTTCAAATGTTATTACTTCAATATCTTGTTCATTGTGAATAAAATCCAATACTGTTTCAAACCTTTTCATTAACGATTGATTGATGCCATAAGCATTGTGAGAACCAGAAGACCAATATAGTTTTTTATTATCATCCGGTTTTTGATCAATGAAACTGAATGAATGAAACATTAATTGAGCACATGTAAAATTATCTCGTGATTTCATTTGTTGTATAAAATCAATCATTTCTGTTTCAGTTAATGAATTTGGATCAAATTTCTTTAATAAACCATTGCTATTAAATCCATTTATAACAGGAAATTCTATAATATCATTAATTCTATGAACTTGATTAAATCCGTAAAAAAATGGGAATGTATTTCCAGAATGCGTATCCGAGTAAAACACTGATGAATCAACTTTTATATTTAAATCTGATAACACTTTAAATGTTATTTCATTACAACGATAAGCACCTCCACGATGAGAAATAGGATACTTATCTATATAATTGTGAATATATTCTATTCCATATTTTACGGAAGCTGTCTACCATATTCATGTGTGTGTAATCCTATTTCATGTCCTCGTGAATCAATTCTTTTTAACAGTTCTGGCATATACCCTTCATATTCTCCCTTAAAATTATTATGCTCATAAATATTAACAAAGAATACGCCTCTCATGCTTCGCTTTTCAAATTGATCCATGATATAATTAACTCCGCAGTTACCAGCCTCACCGAAGT
>JAUNJJ010000227.1 GCA_030533325.1 Oscillospiraceae bacterium | reverse complement strand
GAAAAAGCCAATCGCTTCAGCATCTACGATAGTTACATATTGTTTTAGATACTCTTCATATTGTTCCTTGTATAAATCCGGCTTCTTGTCCGCGCTCATCCTACAGTAATAATTGTAGTTTAAAACCACTTCCGGATTCCTATAATAACTGGAACAACCATCAAATTCACCATCAACCGATTCCCGTCCATCAATTTCTGCTTGCTTAACCACTGACAAATATCGATTATAATACCCGGTGTTTTCACTCTGGTTCTTTCTGGTATGCTTATTTTCTTTTGTATTTTCTTCATCCAATGGGCAACTATAATAATTTCCTACGTTTTCACAAGTACCAAAAACCATGAAATCAGACAATTGAAAATATCGATTTACAAAAGAATTTCTGATTCCACCAAGGCAAATTATTCTTTCTGGATTTTTCTTCGTTTTGCTTAATAAATACCCCAATGCGAACGGGTGATAAAATCTTTGATCCGTTCGCGTTTTCCATATGTACTCAGCTTTTAATTCTTCAGCGTATTTCACTCCATTTAATGACGTAATAAGCTGATAGTTTATATTGCCGATTCCATTTTTATCTGGATATTTATTTTTTATTATCTTAACATTCAGTCTTGATAACTCTTGCTCAATTTCACTGTCTACATTTACCCATGTTGAAACGATAATTTTTGCACCTTGATAATACGCGGAATACAATTTTATAGTTTCAACTGTGAAATTATCGTCCTTGACAAGTGGCCCCTGTAGAATAATTGCGCACTCATTGTAGTCTTCACCAGCACCGTGAAACTGTTCTAAATCGGAAGCCTTCTTTGGATAAAACTTTATTTGAGTATAAGTATCTTTAAGCTTGAGCTTTCTTAAGAAATGCAGCATCGCATTTCTACAGCGGTCACTTTCGCTATGTAACAGCAATTTCTTCAACGGAAACATATATATGGATAGAGCTATATCCATTAGTTTATTCATTATCTGCGGTTTCCTCCTTTATAATTTATGAACCCCTTCGATATCACATATGTTCCTTGTATCCAGTATGACTTTTCCCCTTAACTTTTCCATATTTTCTTTTATTTCATCGTGTCCCACCAAAATTACAATAAAATCAACACTGTTAATGAATTCGTCAAAATCATGCATCTGCGAAGGAACTACATCTTTTTTAATAAACGGATCGTAAATCTTCACCATATTTCCGCAAAGATGTCTCTCCATAGACTCTATCATCTGTAATGTTGGTGACTCCCTCATATCGTCTACATTCTCTTTGTATGTTAAACCATACAGTCCAACTCTGCCAATATCGGTCATGCCGTGTTTTTTCATAATTTCATATATTCTATTCAGGACAAAATCCGGCATACCATCATTTGTCTTCATAGATTCGTCAATAACCTTTGCAAGACTCGGGTAATCGCCTACCAAAAACCACGGATCAACGGAAATGCAGTGTCCTCCAACACCGGGACCCGGCTGAAGGATGTTAACTCGCGGATGCATATTGCAGATTCTAATAATTTCATAAACATCCATGTTATCGTGACGGCATATTTTCGCAAGCTCATTTGCAAATGCTATATTAACCGCACGGAATGTATTTTCAACTACCTTTGTCATCTCAGCTGTCCTTATATCTGTGATGACGATTTCCCCTTGGCAGAAAGAGGAATAATATTTCTTGATTATTTGTCCAATTTTGGGATCATCCGCACCAATTGTACGATTGTTGTGTAACAACTCATATATCATATTTCCGGGAATGATTCTTTCAGGTGCATGAACCAAGTGAATATCTCTTCCAATAACGAATCCATTTTCCTCTATAACAGGTCGTACAAAACGATCAATCGTACCGGGAGAAACTGTGGATTCTATAACAACGGTAGCCCCCTTCGGGCAAACTTTCATGACATCTTTAACTGCTGCTACGACATAGCAAGCATCCACCTTTTTACTGAATTTGTCGTAAGGTGTCGGCACAGAAACAATGTATGTATCTGTCACCTGATACTCCGTAGTAAAGACAATCCCGGCTTCGATTGCTTTTTGAAAAAGCTCGTCAATCCCGTCCTCTTTAAATGTAGTCTTTCCGCTTTTCAAAGTGGCTACTAATTCCTTATTGTAATCTGTTCCTACCACTTCTACTCCATGCGCGGCCATCATAAGTGCAGTAGGCAAACCAATATAACCAAGTCCAATTATATTAACCATATTTTATTCCTCCGTTTTATAATTATTTCTATGATTTCACAATAGAATATTTACTAAAATAAATCTTATTTTAAATATCTATAATTGATGAAATCAGCGAAGATTTTAAAAAATCAGGAAAGTATAAACTCACATCAGAATGATTAGTATAATGTTTCACTTCTTCATGTAATATAAATCCAGCATCTTTTAAATCATGAATTAAATACTGAACATGCTCAAAATAAGTATGTTCTTTATCAGAATAGTGCAAATATATCCTTGGCTTATTTGCTTCTTGACATTTATTAATTTCATCAACGATTAAGCCGTTTAAATATTCGATAGATTTCGTATCTTCACTATTGCCCATAATACCTTTAAGAATATTCTTGTGTTCATTGTTATTTAAATAGTTACCAATATAGTATTGTGGTGCTCCTGCAATAACTATATCAGCATGTATTTTTAATCCATAATATATTGCACATGCCCCCCCCCTTACTACTTCCAGCTGTTATAATATGCTTTATATTATTCTCTTTACAAATTTTATTGATTAACTCCAACGTTAATCTTTCGACATAATCATCTCCAGCCTCTGCCAAATAATAACTCCCCTTCTTCTGATATCCAAAATCATCCAGAATAAATAGTTGATTACACATCACACTATGAATTGTTCGCATATAATTGTATTTGGCTTTTTCGTTTCCTGGAAACCCACTGAACATAATTACAAGAATATCTGTTGCCGACTTTTTGCGGAAAATATATTTTTCTTTTCCTTGAAATCTCCTCTCCGTTGCCATAACAAAAATTTTATAGTATATCCTACTCAACCAACGATATATGTGTGTTTTTTTCAATTTTCTAGCCTCCTCGTCATTTGATATGAAACAAACATCCACCTTTTTACTCATTTCATCGTACAGTGTCGGAACAGAAACAATTTATATATCTGTCACCGATTACTCTGTTATAAAGACAATCCTTCTTTCCATCGACTTTTGGAACAACTTATCAATACCATCTTCTTTAAATGCAATCTATCCGCTTCTCAAAGTGGCTAATAATTCCTTATTATAATCTGTTCCTACGACTT
>JAUNJJ010000226.1 GCA_030533325.1 Oscillospiraceae bacterium | reverse complement strand
ATACTGAGAACTGCCTCCTGACAATCTCCAAGAAGGGAACAAACTACATTGATATCACCAGATTTATACAATTTTCTGATGCTTCCATGCGCTTCATAAAGCGAATGTATGATATTAATCAACAGCTGTTTTGTATCTTTTCTCATCTTAATCTCCAAACAGATAATTTAAATATTATTCTTCTTAAACCATCCAAGCAGAAACTCAACTATTTCCTTCATGGATTCACAATTGGATAATGCTTTTTTCATATTTCTGATATAACCAACTTTGTCACCATTCAGAATACTGTTGTTTGCCTTATACATAAAATATCCGAATTTATGTAAAGGTATCAACACATCCACATCATCATCATTCAATAATTCAGGATTATATATATTCATTACATAATCGCTAAGTAAATTCACAAACTTACTATAAAGCTCGTATTTTTTATCGTCACTAAGCAAAAAACTCCTGTATGATGCTTTTTCATACAGAGAGACCAGCCAGTAAAACTGTTTTATTCCCGAAAAATACCCTTCAGGACAACCATAGTCAAGAACATATCCTGCAAAGTCATCATCTGACTTTGCTATTTCTTCGAGTTTTGACCGAAATTCGGAAGATACCATTTTCTTTGCAACTATATCACTTATGTCCAACTTATGTTTTACTGCCAGATAAACTGCAACAGAGTAGCCTTCAGACCAATCTTCAATGGAATTGATAAACAAAATCAGTTTTTCTTTAAATCCTGCTTTCTCCTGTGAAACATGCAAATTCATTAATTCAACATATTTTCCATTTACTCCACTAGAAGATATATCCTTAATAAATTTAATTCTCTTTTCACCAACTAGTGAAAAATACAAACTCTCGAGCATATACAGAACAAGATTCTTCTTTTCCGGACTTTCAGACTGATTAATTACATCATAATAGTGTACGACTAATTTGTAATCATTTTTTTTGCAGCTTATCTCTCTTAAAATGTTTAAAAATCCTCTATATTCATACCCAGATATCTCATTAATCTGGATTTGGCTAAGCATTTCTTCAGCCTCATTATATCTAAAAATTCGAATCAAACATATGATAGCAGTATAATAATTTTTATAATATTCTCTATCAGAAAGTCCTATTAAAGGCCGATTAAATAAATCATCAATTTTAAGATGATTATTTTTGTACTTTTTAAACAGCTCCAAATACTTTAAAAATTCCTCATAAGCTTCACCAAACCGCCCAATATCAGAAAGTATCAACGCCTTCAATGAAACTATGGATACAGTTGTTACACAATCTTCATAGTCATTATTTCCAATATAATATTCATCACACAGTTTTAAAGCATAATCCGGATTATAATTTCTAAAGTAAGCGATAGCCTGCATAAAAATCACATTACCACAATAATGCCCTCTGTTTGTCTTAAGTAGTTTAAGCGCTTCTGGTATGAATTTCTCCATTTTATCTATATCATCAAAGCATTCTGTTAATAACAAACTTAATGTTCTTAAATTAGTTGGATCTTTCTCATATTCTTTAAGCAAAGGAGGAATATTACGTTTACGTTTAATATTTTCCTGTGCCGGAGACAAATGACAATAACCCGTATGATGTATCATAACAGATGAGTATGCACTCTTTCCTTTTATAATTATATTTTCATGAATCTCTCCAACAAATTTTATACCATCATACATCTTAAATATTCTAGGCAAATAAGAATCAGAATAGTTGGATTTTTCAATATTAAAGTAATTTCTGAATAATAGTTCCAATGCAACGTATTTATTCATTAATTCTTTATTGTAAAAAAAACTAACCAATTCATCTATATTTTGATCAAGATACTCATCAGCATCGATAAACATATACCATTTTCCACTTGACTTATTTATAGTATAATTTCGTGCTTCTGCGAAATCACCTGTCCACTCAATGCAAAATACTTTATCAGTATATCTGCGTGCAATTTCAACTGTATGATCTGTAGAGCCGGTATCTGCAATAATAAGTTCTGAAGAAACGCTGTTCATCAGTGGATTAAGTGATTCAAGACATCTTTCCAAAACATTTTCTTCATTTTTTACTATCATGCCTATTGACAGTATCACACTATTATCGCTTTTTTTTACATTAGATTTCATTTCATTGACTCCATATACCATATTAACTAAGAATAAGTGGGGCTATAATGACAACTCACTATAGCCCCACATTCCCAATTCCTATATCTTTTTATTAAGCATATTCAATAATTACTGAAGGAGTGAAAGAACATTCTGTGGCTGTGAATTAGCCTGTGCGAGCATAGACTGAGCTGCCTGTGCAATAACGTTCTTTGATGTGTAAGACATCATTTCCTTGGCCATATCAGTATCACGAATACGACTATTAGCTGCAGTTGTGTTTTCAGAAGCAGTTGTAAGGTTATTTACAGTATGCTCAAGTCTGTTCTGCTGAGCACCAAGTTTGCCTCTCTCATCTGATACATAACCACTGATAAGTCTAATAGCATCTGCTGCTGCCGATGCAGAATCCTTATCAGAAATATTAATTGTAACTGATTTGTTGTAAGTCGAAGCAGTATTTCCACCTTCTGCACTAACACTTACTGAAGCCTTAACTTCTGTATTAGTGTCATTAATTGACTCGTTTTTCATTCCACCAAGCCCACCAAAAAGTGTATCTGTGTGGAAACTGTTGATTTTAACTTCTAATCTGTCAGCTGAAGTCGAAGATTCACCGATCTGCACCATGATGCCACTACTAGCACTTGAATCTGGTCTAGCATCAATCATATACTGCTTCTGCTTTTCTGCGTTTTCCGCAGTTTTTAATGTTATTTTATCGGATCCTCCAAGAGAACCATCCATAAGCTTTCTACCATTAAAATTAGCAGTTGTAGCTATTCTATCGATTTCACCACAAAGCTGATCCATTTCATCCTGAAGAGACTTACGATCTTCATCAGCAAGAACTCCGTTAGCAGATTTTTCAGCAAGTTCAGTCATTCTGTTAAGGATATCATGAGTTTCAGCCATATAGCCTTCAGCTGTCTGAATCATATTAGCACCATCTTCACAATTATCCTTAGCAACATCAAGAGCCTTAATCTGGTTCTTCATCTTTTCAGAAATTGCAAGACCTGAAGCATCATCTGCAGCCTTGTTAATCTTAAAACCAGTAGCAAGTTTCTGCATACCGTTCTGCTGAGCCTTAGAAGCCTGTCCGAGTGAGTTGTTGGCGTTAATAGCCGCCATATTAGTTCTAACTACCATTCCCATAATAATACCTCCATGTAATATGA
>JAUNJJ010000225.1 GCA_030533325.1 Oscillospiraceae bacterium | reverse complement strand
TGATATCATGATTTGAAATCTTTTAAAAGACACGGTCTATTTGACGCTTACATTTTAATATCATCAATCGACTTGACATATAATATTTTATGTGTTATAATAACACTTGAAAGAAAGAAATACTTGCAAAAGTGGTCACAAAAAGCCCCCTACCAATCGCACAAAGTAGGGGGCTTTTTTGACATTTTATTTTTTCTATTTTCGCAAAATCCTTGAAAAAAATCGAAATTTATGATATAATTTAGATAACGTACACTTTTTTTACTAACGGAGGAATAAAAATGTTCAAAAAATCATTATCTGAAGAAGAAATAAAAAGCCTTATCGACCAGAGTCTTGAGGAAAAGATTAAGAGCCAGAAAGAAGAAATAGAAGAACTTCGCAAAATGGTAAAGAACCAGTCAGGTGAGATATACAAACTCAGAAAACAGGTCAGCGAACAGCCTGCAGGTGAAAGCTACACGTTAAACCTTGAGGATATCGAAGAACTTTCAAAGAAAATCTCACAGGAAATTCTTTCAGAACCTGAAGAGGAAACAATGAAGCGTGCAAAGCCTTTCTGCAACGAAAACGGCGAGATGACGAACTCACTCTCAAGAATGGGATATGTCCTCAGCGAATGCACAAACTTCACAAAGAACTACGTATCAAAGATGCTCACTTCACTCTTTGTAAAGAAATAAAATCTACATAAATTATAAGCCATGCTTTTTTAAAGAAAAGCATGGCTTTATTTTTTAGCTTATTTCAATCTCCCAGAGCTGAGAGTCTTTACCTGTGTACTTTGAAAGATATACGTTTCCTGCGGAATCGGATTTTTTTCCATCTGCACTTCCCTCTGACGTTCCCACTACTGTAAGAGCAACATCAGGATTTTTGGCTGAAAGGATTTTATACTTTCCGTTCCCTGCAGACTGTATTTTCCAGATCTGAGCCTCCGGATCGACTGCATCATAAAGCTGAACATTGCAGCCTTCGACTATATTTTCTCCGTTCTTTACAATATCAACTACCATCGGCTTGTCAGAACTGCATATATACAGTCTGTAACTTCCTGAATTGTAGTATGGCATTGCTCTGAAAAGCTGTGATTCGCTGTCGCATTTTTCCGTCTGGATTATGTTTGAATTGTTTTCAGTTCCGGTTGAAGCAAGACATTTTCCGCTTGAAACATTTTTCATTCTGAGAATCTTTCCTGCAAACATATCCTCTGAAGGAGCTGTAACAACCGGTTTTTTACCTCCTGTAAGTTCGCTGTATGAAACCCATCCCGTATTTTCCAGCTGAACTCCGTATGGCTGAGAAGATGTTTCAGAAATAATCTGTACTACTTTGAAAATACCCGAAACATTAACTGCTTTTCCGTTTCCGCTTGCAGTAAAATGAACTTCACCGCTGTAAGAAACATAATCCCCCACTTTTACGTCACCCGATGAAACGGCAGTTGTCACTTCAGTAACCTGTGTCTGCGGAACAGTGGTTACTGCAAGAGTCTGTTCCGTCACTGAAACTGTAACCTCAGGTTTCTTCGTCGTTTCAGCGGTTGTAGTCACCTGCGGATTCTTCTGTGAACCATCAAGTATACGCTGCTTAAGTCTTGCAGAATCCATAATGTTCACAACACCGTCATTGTTAATATCAAGCTTTTTCTTAAATTCATCACTGAGGTCTATATTCCCTGAAATATAATTTTTCACAAAAACATAGTCAATGATGTTCTGCTGATACTCATCAACACTGTCCTTCAGCACATCTTCACCTGAAAGTGCTGAGAGTTTTCCGGTTCCGGCTGCTGAAACAGCTATAAGAAATGCTGCAGCTGCAGAAACTATTTTTCCCTTTTTCTTCATAACACAATCTCTCTTTTCTCTTTTTTCATTTTTTTATAATAACAGCGGCATTTTTGCCAAGCTGATCATACCTTTCACGTACTGCTTCAAGATTGAGCTGTATAACACCGTTTATCGGATCGTGTATCCTCACTGTATTTTCATCCTTACTGTAACCTGTCAGAACAGTACAGTGTTCATTGGTAGGCCATGTTACTTCTTCTTCATCCGGTGTTGTCCATTTCAGATTGTATTCAGGAGCAGCAAGCCCTATTGTTGACCACAGAATAACAGGTACATCATGGTCAATAAACTCAAAAAGCTCATCAAATTCCTTCCCCGTAAGATCAACCGGATACATATCTGATTCCTGATCGTCAAGATATTTTTTAGCAGCTGAAACAAGACATGGGGCAAAGCATCCGAAAGACTCATCATCTTCAGGATTTCCGGCAAAAACATACCTGTAGTCAGGCCCGAGAAGTCTGTCTTCAGAATCGGTATCAAGGTCCTGCTTTTCAAGATAATCCCTTGCGATATCAAGCTTATCCGCATCAAACCCAAGGTGATTGAGCACCATAGTAAGTGAAGTTACCTCACATCCTGTAGGAAGCTCCGGCATCTGTTTTATAAGGTTAAAGTTTTCTATCGTATGCATACGGCTTTCAGTTTTTTCTTCCATGAAAAAATTGTCTTCTGAAACATTTTGCTTTCGCTCAACTTCATTTGCAGTTTTCAGAGTTTCAACCGCATTTGTCGATGAACTTACAAAGTAGCCTATGAGAAGGCCCGCCGCAAGTGATACAACTGATGTTGCAGCTGTTACTTTTAACTGTATACCCATTTTTGAATCCACCCCATAAGGAATTTTTTCTGTTTTATGTCAGTTTCTTTTCTCCCATCCAGTACCAGAGATATTCCTGATAACCGATTTTTGCATACCACTGGTCAAGTGACGTATAACTGATAAAAACCTCTGTACATCCTTCTGTTTTCAGATACTCAGTTGTCCAGGATATCATACTCAGACCTGTTCCTTTATTTCTCTCTTCAGGAATAACGCCTGCGTATCCGATAAGCCCGGTTTTACAGCCATCTTCAGTTATAATTGTATGTGCATCGGTTTCAGCAATAACAAACCCGACTGCTTTTCCGGCACATTCAGCAGTTATGACTGTCTTTCCGGAACAGTTTTCACAGTACTTAAGCCAGTTTGGTTCAACAGTTTTAACCATATCGAGAACCTCAGAACTGATTATATCCTTCTCAGCACGAAAAACAAGCCCGTCCGGAATTTTAATCCTGTGCTGAAATTCTTCAGTGAAAATATACATACTCAGGCAGCCGTTATATGCGTGATATCCTCTGTTTTCAAAGAACCTGTGTGACATGGTTTCCATAACAGCACCACGGAAAATCTCCGACTTGTTTCTTCCAAGTACAACACAGTCAAATCCTTTGTTTTTTATATATTCCTCAGATTCTGCAAG
>JAUNJJ010000224.1 GCA_030533325.1 Oscillospiraceae bacterium | reverse complement strand
GAATCTTGTATGGGAAAGTTATAATAATGGTTATGATGATGGTGAGGCTAAAGGTGAAAACAAGCTTCGTACTTTATTCATGGCACTTGAAGAGGCAGGAAGAAAAGACGATGCATTCAAAGCTGCATCAGATGAAAAATACCTTCAGAAACTGTACGAGGAGTTTGGAATTAAATAAGTGAATGGTTTGGATTACTTAACCTGACACACATCCCACTGGTTCTGCACATTTGCTGTTCGGTGGGATTATTATATTTTATGGAATTTTGTGAAATCACAAAGGAACAGCTTAAAACTCACCTTATGTATGGCTCAAGTGTCCGGACAATATGGGCAGCTGGGAATTCTTCGACTATATCCTTGAAAAAATCAACGTAGTGGGAACCTCTGGTGAAGGCTTCGGAAAGAACGGCGCCGGCTGGTTCAGACTAACCGCTTTCGGTACCTATGAAAATACAGTTGAAGCCATGAGAAGGATGAAGGAACTTTTTAAATAAAAATGAAACGCAGCATTTCTGATTTTCTGATATGCTGCGTTTTCTTCTGTTGAATCAATGTCATTTAGTTAAGGGATAATATAATTGAAAAAATTGAGCTAGCCCACCTTTTTACATGTAAATCTAACTCTTATTAACTAAATGACATTGGCAGTGAATAGTAATGTATAGCAAGATGTAAACAGGAAGAAAGTACGGAAAAGTTTGACAAGATATTAACAAAATGCTATAATAAACTATGGAAATGAGCATACAGATATGATGCTTTTGGCGTTGAGAAAAACCTTGATGAAAGCGATACAAATGCATTCAGATACTGCGGTGAATATTATGATGCTGAAACAGAAACAATTTATCTGAGAGCAAGAAACTATGCTCCGTCAACCGGAAGATTTACTTCACGTGACAGTTACAGTGGCAGTGCAGCAGATCCGCTTAGTCTTAACCGTTACACATATTGTCATAACAATCCTGTACTTAATTCAGACCCGACAGGTCATTCGGTATGGAGTTCTGTAAAGAGTGGAGCATCCAAAGCCTGGAATGGAGTAAAACAGTGGGGTAAGGACAGAGCTGATGACTGGAAAACAGGTATCGGAATCCTTGAGAACAGCGGCTCAGCTGGTCAGATATTTGTAAGTTACAGCCGTGGTGTTGTCGACACGCTTGGTTCACAGGTAAGTGCAGTAAGGCATCCTCAGCAAACTGCTAAAGCTCTTGTAAGTGGTTTTAGAGTCGTACCCGTAGATTACTTAGGTGGGCATCCTATTGGGAGACCAGCTGTACCAGAAGTTCCTCATGCTCATTTTGAATTCTTATCCATGCCGACCCCTGGTAGCGGTAGAGTTAAGGTTCTAAAAAACATACACGTCCCAATTGGTTGATGCCATATGATTAAAATGTTCAGACAAAGCAAATCAGCTATCTATATGATTTTTGATAATGCAGGCAATGAGCAACTAATATCAGCATTCACTGCTTTGAGCCATAAGGAAACCTATAAACTAAATGTTAATTTCGACTTGTCGATCATAAATATGAAAAAAACAAATTTCGTGGAAATTTCTCTTGTTTTAAGGATTGACAACAATATTGAACGTTCTTTAATACAGAGAATAGACGATGAAATTATATGGATTATGGACTATGATGATGCAGATTATGGTTTAGGAGCATTTAATGATTGCAAAGAAAATGGTAGTTTTTTCCGGCTGAATTTATCAGGATTCAAATACTCAAAAATAGAAATATAGATGATATGTACTGTGAGTTGTTCAGTGAATAATTATGAAGCAAAAAAACATAGCCTATTGAAACAGTAAAAATCCGTTCCGCAAAACTCGAAATCAGAATTATGGAACATTCCATAACAAACAGATACCCTAATGACATACAGCACTCTTTCATAAATCTGAGAGAGTGCTTTTGTTATGCCTGAAAGCAGAGTTGTTTTAGATTTTGAACCTGAGGCAAAATGTAGCCACCGCCAAAGGCGGCTTGACGGGTTCTGATAGAAATGCTACAACAAATTGTCCGACGTGTGAGAAATCTGAGCTGTTTTTGAGTTTCTCACCGTCGGCATGACCTGACAGCGTTTCTATCAGGTTCTGTCAAGGTTGGCGGACTCAACGAGATTGTTTCGGGATTCATTATTATTTTGCTGCAGCGAACAAAAAATGATTGTTAAATATACATGTGTATGATATAATAATAACAAAGGAGATTAGTATGTCAGAAATATACGACAGTGTATTCCGCACTTTAATCAACGACTGCAAACAGCGTCTCCCATTCGTTCTCAATGAGGTTTTCGGCGAGAACTACGACGGAACGGAAACGGTTACCTTTCACCCGAACGAACACTTTATCAGCAGGTACGATGAACCGGACGACAAGCGGATAACCGACACAAACTTCACCGTTGCCGGAAAGATAACGAAAGAATACCATCTGGAATGTGAAAGCAGTAAATACAGCAGTCAGATGCTTGTACGGATATTCGAATACGATGCACAGATTGCCCTTGATCACAGCAGGGTTGAGAAAAACTGCATAAAGGTAAGATTCCCGAATACAGCGGTACTCTATCTCAGAAGCAGCCGCAGAACACCGGACAGTATGAAGGTTGTGATAGAAACACCAGGCGGAACGTTTTCGTATGATGTTCCGGTTATGAAAATGTCGGACTACTCCGCAGACGATATTTTCAGAAAGAAACTTTACATACTTCTTCCGTTCTATATCTTTAACTTCGAAAAGAAATTTAAAAAATATTCCAAAAACAAAGACGAACTGAAGCAGCTGACTGATGAATATGAGAAAATATCCCTCAGACTGCAGCAGCTTACTCAGAGCGGAGAGATAACATCTTTTGAAAAACACACAATCTCAAAACTGTCAGGTGATGTGGCGGACCAGATTGCAGATGGTTTTGAGCAGGTACAGAAAGGAGTGCATGATACTATGTGCGGACCAATTATTGTAACTGAAGCAAGAGAGATTCTGGAAGACGGAATTGAAATTGGTTTTAGTCGGGGTGAGGCTAAAGGTAGAAATGAAGGCAGAGCTGAAGGCGAAAACAAGCTTGGTGCTTTAATCGATTCTCTTATTAACGCTGGAAGAAATGATGAAATACAAAAGGTTACATCAGACGCCGAATACCGTCAGAAACTGTACGAGGAGTTTGGAATTAAATAAGGGTTCGGATTGAATTTAACCAAAACGTCCCACTGTTTCAGCATGATTGCTGTCCGGTGGGATGTTTTTTGTGAATAAATTTATCTGCATAAATAAGAGCAGTACCGCAATTAAGCGATACTGCTCTGTTTGTGTGCGCCCGGCGGCGCACGTTTCTAAAGGGTGAAAGTCCCAAATCCG
>JAUNJJ010000223.1 GCA_030533325.1 Oscillospiraceae bacterium | reverse complement strand
AAAAGTCGAATAACTTCAATATATGGGTAGAATGTTACTAATATAATATTTATTCTACCTGAAAAGGAAAAAGGCAAAGAAACATAGTAAAGTGTTCTTTGCCTTTTTATATTTTATTAGTGAATTACACATAAAAAATAGATACTTGTATATATAATCGATGATTTGTGCTAGCGAGAAGTAATTCTAAAAGCACTTAGTAGGGAATCTACGTTTTTTTCCATAATATCAAATTCTTCTTTAGTAAGAATATATTGTCTTGATCCTATTATCAAGGAATAGGATGTTTCAGTTTGTTTATGAGATGGTTGTCCTTTTATCAAATAATCCGTTGTTACCCCAAGAATAGATGAGATTTCAGACAAAGTTATTAAGGATGGACCACATATACCACGTTCCAAATCAGAAATAAATTGTGTATTTACATTTAGATATTCGCTTAGCTGCTCTTGTGTCAATTTTGCGTTCTTTCTAGCTTCTTTTATTCGTAATCCAAGTTCTTTGTTCAATTGCTGTTTTTTTTCTTTACTTGATGAGTCCATAATAATATTTCCCTTCTAATAAACTAAGTGTAACTTATGTACAAAGTGTAAGGGTAACTTGATGAATTTATAATCATGTGATACTATTATAATAAATAAGTGTAATACACTTGTTTATATGAGAGGTGTTTTGGAGGTGAGATATTATGTATTGTGCTCAATGTGGAAATGAAGTAAAAGATGGGAATAATTTCTGCGCTAAATGTGGGAAAAAGATTGTAGTTAAGACGACTGAAAAAACAGATGTTGATGTAGTTGAAACTAAAGCTGAGTTAGAATCCCAGATTTTAGAAAGAAAAAATAATCCTGAGATTAGATTTAAATGTAAATATTGTAGTAGTGAAAATTTAAAAAGAGAAAAGCGTGAAGGATGTTTATCTTATATTGGTGGTTGTATTGGAGGAAGTATACTACTATGGATTTTTATTGCTCTTGAGTGGAAAACTTTGACATCAATATATGCAGTTATATATATATTATATTTGTTTATTGATCCTTTATGTGTTTTTTATCAGTTATTTATTAGACCGAAATGGTATTGGGATATAGTGTGTAACGATTGTAAAAAAGAGTTTGTTTGGGATTCATCATTGAATAAATACAAGGATGATTAGTAAGATAAATGATTTGAATAATAGTTCAATTATGAAGGTGGGATGATTATGTATTGCACTAAGTGTGGAAAAGAATTGGAACTGAATGCAAAATTTTGTGTTTATTGCGGAAATGCATTAGATGATGGAAATGCTATTTCAGATAATAAAAAGATAACATATACTGATAATTCTGATTTAGATAACAAAGTTGTTACAGAAAATACAAGTATAGAACCTAAAATAGAGAATGTAGAACACAATAAAGCAACATTTAATAATAGTAATATTGAAATTGATAAAAAAGTTAATAATGAAAAGAATAATAAATCATTTAAAGTAGTTGGTTTCGTTGTATTTGGAATATTGGTATTTATTCTCTTAGTGATTGGATTGATTATATTTTGTAATAGGAAAAAAGATCCGCAAGAAGTGTATGTTATGGCATGTCATTATCTAAGTGATAATGTATTTCGAGATGAAGCGGTAATATTTGGAAAGTATAATGAAGATAATGTATATATTTCTGATGAGAAAGAGACACATGATTTTGGTGATGGAAATATTACATACATACATTACAAAATATATGTTCCAGTTAGTACTAGTGGGAATAAAGAAAAGCCTGAAGAATATAAAGTTGATGTATATGTTCATATGTTTGGATTTGATGGTGTTTTTGAAGAATTAACATATGCAAAAAGTAGTGGTGATTCTGTATTAGAAGATTTGCTGGGAAAAAAGGAAAATAAGGAAAATAAAAAGCAGGAGGAAAGCGAATCAAAAGTAAAAATTGAAAATGATGAAGATAAAGAGGTTTTATCAAATCAAAGTGAAGAAGATGTAATTCAGCATTCAGATATTGCTGGTGCATATAAATCATTACATGGAAATGATTATATATTAATCAATATTTATACATCACCAGAAAATACGGAAATAGGTAATTTTGATTATACAGGCATGACAGGAACTATCTATTATGAAGATAATCAGTATATTCTTCGAGGCGATGTAAATATGGTAATGAATGTTAATTATAACGAAAATGGTGTGTTACAGTTACAACTTTGGGCTGAAACAGGTGGTGTATTATATGATGAATTAGTTATGATGGAACATTATCAATCATAAGTAAGAATAATGCTTTTTAGTAACCAGTGGAATGTAGGATTCGTTAGAATATAAATGTTTTGGATAAACGAAGGAGGAGATTGAAATGGAATTAGCAGCTTTATTATTTTTTGGTGGAGGGGCAATCTGGATTGTTGTTTGGTTTGTTATGTTACATATAACAAAAAAAGAGTTTATTTATCAATATGAGGTTTATTCAAATCCAGTCAAGTGTCCATGTGATTCTGTAGAGGATTTTTACAAGCTATTATCAGGACCAAATGATTATGGTATCAAATCAGTGCAATTTAACGAAGAAAATAATACATTTATAGTTGAACGAAAATATAAACATGTGCTGATATATAATGATGGATATATTGAGATACAGCATCCAAAGTTTAAATCAGTAATATGGGGAAGAAGTTTATTAGGATTTTTTAGACAGTTATTTGTATCAAAACAAGTAAAACAAATTATCGATGGAAATGAAATTCTTGATAAAATGATAATGGAAACTAATGATTTTGAATTATCAAAAATGCAGCATAGAAATAATTATAAGCGTGCTCAAGTATTCCAAAGCATCATGATTTTAGATGTTGTGTTTTTATTTTTGGTATCGATTGTTGCAATTTTTGTTGCGCTCATATCAGGATCAGATAAGGCTGTAGAAATTACTAAGAATTATCAAGTATACGATGACTGCAATATAACATTGGGTGAAGTGCTAGATAATTCGTTGTCAGGTGTACAATGGATTGGTTATAACGAGGAAGAAAATAATGCAATTGTTGAAGTTGAAGGATATTATATTTATGATGGGGAACGAATACCAGTTTTAATCCAGTTTGGGTATGATCGTAATATCACCGATTTGCGTGAAGATGACGCAATTAGCTCAATATATATTGAAATAGATGGTGAAGCTTGGAGTGGTAAAAAAGGTTCTGATTTTATTGAATATATAGCAGACAACTATCGGAATAGCATAGGTGAATAGTGGTGCGTGGCACCATGATGTTTGTGAACATATTCTCAGCAGATTGTAAGGCTTGTAAGGAAAATAGAAAACAAGGAATGAATTATCTTGGGAAATATGTTGCTTGTGCAAAATGCATAAAAAATGATAAAAATTAAAAAAATA
>JAUNJJ010000222.1 GCA_030533325.1 Oscillospiraceae bacterium | reverse complement strand
GCACAAACCAATAGTCATAGATGGTCTTTGCCATCTCTTCTAAATAATCATTTATCTCCTTATTCTTTTGGATTTTGCACTCAACAGCATAAAGCATATCACCAATTCTTACCTGCTCATCATAATCTGGCAAGAAAACATCTAAGAATGTAAAAATATCCTCATTAAAGCTTGCTCTCAAAGTCATAAAGGCATTATTAGTTACAGCTTTTCGGAATAAATCACTTCTAAAATAAAATGCCATATACTTGGGATATGCTATTCCTTCTTTTTTAGGTCTAAGTCGCTTTGTAAATCCACTAAAAGTTGCTCTTGGATAATCTTTTGTTGCAACACAACTCATAGCCAATTCGTCAATCGTCTCACTTGTCCTAGTAATAAGCACATCTCCTGCTTTTATCGAATATATCTCCTGCTCTTTCTCATTTGTATCCATCAAATCAGGTAATTCATCCGGCAAAAAATAATTGTTAAAAACAGTTCCAAACGAAACAAATGGTGCACCATGTCCAGCCTGTTCTTTCGTAGATGAAATTCCGGAACTCATCTCATATAAATCAGATAATGCATATTTCGTAATCTTACTCATATTTCACCTTCTTCAACTGTTCCAAAATTTCTGTCTGCAGTGCATTTCCCTCAGCAAACAATTCCGTTAATTTCTCTGTATATCCATCCATTTTTTTCTGAAACTCTTCCTGTGTCAGCTCAACATATTCAATCTTTACTTCAAAATACTGTCCTGCGCTGAATGAACATTTTTTCTGCTCTATCTTGTCATAATCTACAACCACAGAAAAATCATCCTTTGTTTCAAAGTTATTAAAGGTATTGATAATTTCCTCTATTTCTTCAGGCGATAAAACCGTTCTCTGGTTTTTTCCATCTACCTTAACCTTTGTTCCAAGTTTAGATGCATCCATTAAGATTGCCTGCTCATACTTCTTGGAATTGTCCAGAAATAATACAGATACATTTGTTCCTGTCGTTGCAAAAATATTGCTTGGCATTGAGACAACACCTCTGAGCATTCTGTCTTCAACAATACGTTCTCGTATTTTCTTAGGGATTCCGGTTCCTGCTGTTAGAAATCCTGTTGGAACTACTACTGCTGCTCTGCCACCATTCTCTTTCATGGAAAAAATAATGTGCTGCAAGAACATCTGATAGATTGCCATACTGTCTTTTTTCTTATTTGGTACGTTAGGCACTCCAGCCCAAAATCTTTCTTTGTAAATGTCACCCGCAAGAGTGTCTCTGTTATCAGAGAAATCTACATTAAAAGGCGGATTGCTGACTATATAATCAAATTTCATCAATCCATTCTTCTGACGGTTCAAATGCTGTGGAGAAAGAAGCGTATCTCCATGCACTACATGACCAAGTGAATGTACCAAGTTATTTAAGATAAGATTGAGTCTCAAAAATTCATTAGACTTCTGAGAAATATCCTGTGTATAAATCGTACAGTTACTTTCACCAATTTCATGTGCAAGTGCAAGTACCAGAGTTCCCGAACCTGCTGCCGGGTCATATACAGTCACATTCTGTGTTCCTTCCGGAACCATGATTCTTGCAATGATACTTGCAATAGAATGTGGTGTATAATATTCTGCATACTTGCCAAAATCCTTGTTATAATCCTTAATCAGATACTCAAAAATAGTTGCAAAAAAGTCATACTTCTGTGAAAAAGCCTCTGCAAAACTGAATGTAACTAATTTATCAATCATAGCTTTGCAGAAATCAGACCTTCGATTTGACTCTGTTACGTTTTGAGATAAATTCTGATCAAATAAACGAATTTTATCTCCGGAACCCGTACTTACAGAGAACACATCCAGGTTAGTATTAGAAATATCCCATAAGGTCGAATCAAATAATTTGTGAAACTTCTCATCATTCTTATGATTGAAAAGATAGGATATAAAATGCTCTCTTTTAAGTTTTGCTGTAGCCGGTGGCAGAAGCAACAAAAGCATTTCATAGTCCTCTTTTGACATATCATTTAATACCTGCTCCACATTCTCGGATTCTTTTAGCTTTTCATCCGCCTGCTGTACCTCATAGAGGAACTTATCATTTAAAAACTTATACAAAAATATCTCTGTGATAATCTTATATTCACTACTGGCATTTCCAAGTCCAAAATTGGCACATACCGTCTTAAGATCATCAATCATCTGTTTTGTATTTGCTATTATTGTTTCTGTTGTCATCAGGAAACCCAATCCCTTTCTAATATATATTCTTTTGACAGACAATTATCTATAAACATAAGCTGAGGTTTGTCTATTTTAACATTTTCTCCCATACATGCTCTCAAAATAATTGGTTGTAACGATTTAATGAAATAGTCCTCATTATCAAGGATATTCTCATTATGTGCAATCTGGTCATCTGCCTTGGATTTAACAGTCATTAAAATTTTATGTATAGTAATTGCATCTGCAATAGGTGGTGGACTACCCATAATTCTCTTATGAGTTCTCATGTATTTAACATCACCCGAATACTTCGCCGCAAGCATACGGTCTGCAAGATTTCTTTTTTCTGCCTTCTTTTTCAAAGCATCCAGTTCCCCCATCATCTGCTTCATTTCATCTGCTGTGAGTTCCTCAATATTTTTCTTCTTGAATACCCGCTTTAATTCATCAAGAAGTGAAATGTATTCAGGATCTTTTGGATCAAGGCATCTGTCTACAATTTCTCTTCTTGTTTTTTCCAGGCTATCTCGAAATGCATCTGCAATGATAAGTTCTTCTTCTTTTATTTTACGGAATTGGAAATCAATCTGATCCAATGCCATATTGAGTACCTGTGACATATCCTCTGATGAATCAATGCTATTTTTTAAGTTAATAATGCTAATCCGATTATTGACCTCATTCAGACACTTGATTGCATTCTCGACATTGAAATGTTCATATAAGTCCTCATACCCATACAAACGGATCAGATTATACATTGCCTTATAATTTTCTAATGCCTGTCGCAAATCAAGTAACTGCTTCTTATCATCAATCTCGCTGATTTGATTAATGAAATTGACTATATTGCTTGTATCATATAGAAAAAGCTGGTTCTTCACATCATTCAGATCTTTTTCAATATCTTCTTTACTCTTGAAAATATTGCTATAGTTCTGTACCTCATCTCCCAATTCTGATTGAAGTTCATCGAAATAAGCTTTATTGGTTTTATCAAACTCATCTTTGATGTTTGCAAAATCAACAACATATCCATAATGATAACCTTTGTATGGACGATTTACTCTCGTTAATGTCTGAAGCAGATTATGTGCTTTAATCATTCGTGCCAAATACTGCTTTTTTAATCGAGGTGCATCAAAGCCGGTCAAAAGCATGTTATAGACTACCAAAATATCTATATTGCCTTTCTTAAACTCTT
>JAUNJJ010000078.1:7375-18902 GCA_030533325.1 Oscillospiraceae bacterium | reverse complement strand
TTCCCAGACTCTCAAGGATAATTAGTCCCGAAAATCCGGAAGTTTTCGTTTATATGTTCGATGTTCTTGTTCAGATATATGAATCATATGGCTACAGCGCAAGAGAAGCGGCTGGTATGATTCTTGAAAATAATCTATACGGTCTTGATATTGATGACAGAGCGGCTCAGCTTGCGTATTTTTCTGTAATGATGAAGGCTCGTCAGTATGACAGAAGAATCTTTACCAGAGATATTAATCCGCATATCCATGCTATTGTTGAGAGCAATGATATTGATGAGTTTGTTGCTGATTATTTTGTAAATGGCGATAATAAATTAAAAGCAGATTTTGATACAATTGTTTCTGAAATGCATGATGCAAAGGAATATGGTTCGCTGATAACGGTTTCTGATGTTGATTTTGAAGCGATGTACAGAAGAATTGAAGAAGTTAAGGGTGAATCAAGTCTGTATCAGAGCAGCGTTGAGGATGATATTGTTCCGCTTATTCAGGTTGCAGAGATGCTTTCAAATAAATATGATATTTGTTGTACTAATCCGCCATATATGGGCGGTAGTGGAATGAATAATCTGCTTTCTGATTTTGTGAAAAAGAACTTTTTAGACAGTAAAGCGGATTTATTTTCTTGTTTTATTGAACGTGGTTATAGTTTAGTTAATAAAAGTGGATTTACGTCTTTAATTACTATGGAAAGTTGGATGTTCCTCTCAAGTTTTGAATCTTTAAGGACAAAGATTAATACAACAAAAACAATTATTAATATGGTTCATATGCCTTATCTTGGTAAAGGTGGAACGAGTTTAGGTATTAACTTCGGTACTGCTGCTGTGATAACAAAAAATAGTAAAATAAAGAATTATATTGCGCAGTATGAGTATACAGTATATTATGAAACGGACGAAGAAGGAGTTCCTTATGTATTTCCAACAATAAATGAACGCTGGAAAACAGCCAAACAAGAAAACTTCTCAAAAATTCCTGGTTCACCTGTGGCGTATTGGGCAAGTAGCAAAATGTGTGAATTATTTGATGACAAAAAGGTTTCTTGCATTTCAGATGCTAGATGCGGTATGAATACAGGTGATAATGATTCGTTTATTCGTATGTGGTATGAAATTAAATATAATTTAGCTAATTTTAATTGTAAATCTATTGAAGAATTTCATAATTCAAAAGCTAAATATACAACATATAACAAAGGCGGTGCATTTAGAAAATGGTATGGTAACTTGGATTATGTAATAAAATTCGATAGGAATAATTACAACATTCTGCTTAATCAAGGAAACCATTTACCGTCTAGAAATTTTTATTTCAAAGAATGCATTACTTGGACAGATTTATCTACTAGAGGTGTGGCCTTTAGGTATGAACCATATGGTTCTGTTTTTGATGGTTCAGCAGCAACTGCATTTGTTCAAAATCAATTTATTTACTATTTAATAGGCTTTCTAAATTCAAAATATACATCATTTATATCTAAAATACTAAATCCTTCAATGCACTTTAAACTGAATGACTACAATAAAATACCGTTCATATATAGTGATATTTACAAAGATAGAATAGAAAATATAGTACATTCTAATATTGATTTAGCTAAAACCGACTGGGACAGCTTCGAAACCAGCTGGAATTTTGAAAAACATCCATTTATAAATGGTGAAAAAACAATTTCTGAATCATATAATAAATGGTCAGCTGAATGCAATGACCGTTTTAAAACGCTCAAATCAAATGAAGAAGAACTTAATAGAATATTTATTGATATCTACGGCTTACAAGATGAACTTACACCTGAAGTAGAAGACAAGGATGTTACAATAAGAAAAGCTGATTTGACAAGAGACATCAAGAGCTTTATTTCTTATGCAGTTGGCTGCATGTTCGGACGCTACTCACTTGATGTCGACGGTCTCGCATTTGCCGGTGGTGAATGGGATAATGCTAAATATAAATCATTTATTCCATCCGAACACAATATAATCCCAATATCCGATGATGAATATTTCAAGGATGATATAACAGAAAGATTTATTGCTTTTGTTAAGACAGTATACGGTGAAGAAACACTTGAAGAAAATCTAAAATTTATTGCAGACGCTTTAGGTGGAAAAGGTTCTCCAAGAGAAATTATCAGAAAATACTTTATCAATGATTTCTTTGCAGATCACTGTAAAATATATCAGAAACGACCTATCTACTGGCTCTTTGACAGCGGAAAGAAAAACGGATTTAAGGCGCTTATATATATGCACCGCTATCAGCCTGATACAATTGCAAGAATCAGAACAGACTATGTTCATGAGCAGCAGAATCGTTACCGTACTGCCATTTCTGATATTGAACAGCGTATGTCTGCAGCATCAACAAGTGAAAGAGTTAAACTCACCAAGGAACTCAGGAAACTTAATGAGCAGGCTGATGAGCTTCTGGCTTATGAAGAAAAAATTCATCATCTTGCAGACCAGATGATAAGTATAGACCTTGATGATGGTGTTAAGAATAATTATGAGATATTTAAGGATGTATTGGCGAAGGTAAAATAATAATGGAAGATAGTAAAATCAAATTTCAAATAAAAGGAACGCCTATAATTAAATTTCAATCACTTGAAAGAATAGAACAATTACAAAAAGGTTTTTTATACTCAAAAACACTAAAATATTATCGCGATTTAGAAAAAGAAACTGGAGACGAGACAATAGGAGATTCTTTTGAGGCAATGTGGCATATAAACGAGGCATACTTTACCATTCAAGATACGGGTGAAACAATTCCACTGAAAGATCGTTTAATACCTACCTCAAATTCGAATGATTATGTTTTCTGTATGTTAGGAATTAATAACTCCTTAGAAACGTTTTCATTTTCTGAAAAACAGAAACAGAAATTATTAGAATTTGGTGATACAGCGTTAATTATATTGGATTCGGAAGAATTTGTTAAGCGAGTGAAGAAGGTGGCTGTTGAAAATGGTTATGAAGTATGGTTTGACCTAGTGAAATATTACAATCCGCAAGTAGATAATGCAAATATGATAATATCGATAACGGAAGGAATGCAAAATATAGCACTTTGGAAAAGAGAAATGTATTCATATCAGCAGGAAATCAGATTTATATTTGGAGCAAAAGAAGGTCAGAAGGATGATCATATTGTCCTAAATATTGGAGATATCTCTGATATTAGTAGAATTATACCTTCAGAAATTGCATTAACAGCATTCGTGGAGAAACAGACTAAGGAGGAGAACGATGGATGCTGATAAAGTTATAAATGATCTTTCAAAGAAATTCTCTACATCTTTACCTGAATTCTACAAACGCCGTATCATCTTCTGGCACGACGAGGACAGAGAATTTGAAGAACAAATAGATGATATCACGATTCCAAACGTAAAAACAATAAAACTTACAGGTACAAATCAGTTTGAAATAAAAAAACTACTTACAATTGACGATACAACAAGCAATTACCTTGTTTATTGTCCTGTATCATTCGATAATCCTGAGAACAACTGGCTTGTCAATATTGAGCTGTACAGCGGAGAACCGTTCAGAGCTGATATAAATACAATGTGGATGGATGAAATAGGTCTGGCTTCATCACAGAATTACAGAGAAATTATTAAGCGATACAATAAATTTATGAACGCAAAGGATCGCAGAAGCAAGGTAGCTGTATTCGCTGATAAGATTGAAAAGCCTTCAGATATTCATCTTGCAGTTATGGCGGCAATCTGCGGAATAAAGGATTCATCTCCGAGTGCGGTTATTAGGGAAGTTCTCAAATCCGGACTTGAAAAGGATAGTAATTCTGTATATCAGAACTTCGTAACTTATAACGCTGATACTGCATTCTGGATGCTGATTACACAGGCAACAGGATTTAAACCTGATGATGACTGGTCTTTAAAACAGCTTGCTGCGCACATATTTATTACTGCTGCATCAAGAACAATAAACCCGGATTATCTTACTGGTCTTGATACATTTATATCAACTCCACACCAGTCATTCTGCTATGACTTTGTGTCAGAATGGCTTCATAGTGATGATATTGATTCGCTTCGTGATATAGCTGAAGAAATAGAAAATGAACTGAAACTTTTTAATAGATTCAGAGCGCTTAATATTGAATCAATCTGTGATACAGAAGTATTTCCATGTATCAGCAACATAATACTTATAAAGCTCATGACTGAGATTCAGAATGAAATAATTCCGACGGAACTTATTCTTTCATGTAATGAGAAGCGACGTACAATGGTGTGGTACAGTAATGTATCATGCTACTATGAGGGCCTTGCTGCAATGGCTAAAATGCAGAAATTCTTTATTGATCACTCTGAAGGATTCCATACTGCAATTGCCAAGGATATATGGAAGAAGTATACATCTGATTATTATATGATGGATACATACTACAGAGAGTTTCAGCGTGCATTCCAGAAGGGAATTAAGATTTCAAATGAATACCTTGATGATCTGTTCAAATGCGTTGCTGATAAGGTTGAAGCTTTATATTCCGGATGGTATCTGACTCAGCTTTCAGATAACTGGACAAATGTCTCAGGCGAAAGTCTTGAAAAACATGGATACATTCCGGAAATAAGCAGACAGGATCAGTTCTACTCAAATCATATTAAAACATCTGATTCAAGAGTTTACGTAATCATCTCTGATGCATTAAGATACGAAGTAGCTGTTTCTCTTTCTGAACAGCTTCGCAGAGAAACACAGAGTGAAGTGTCGATTGACAGTATGTGCGGTATATTCCCGACAATTACACCATTCGGAATGGCAGCGCTTCTGCCGCATAAAGAGTTAAGTATAGGTGTTAAGTCTAATGAAAAACTTAGTGTACTTGCAGACGGTCAGAGTACAGAGAGCATTAACCGTGATAAAGTACTTAAATCAGAAAATATAAACAGCGTTGCGCTTCAGTATAAGAATATTATTGGAATGAAGCGAGCAGAAAGACAGGAACTTGTAAAGGGTATGGATGTTGTTTATATTTATCATGATAAGATAGACGAAACAGCACACACATCTGAGACTGACGTATTTACAGCTTGCGAGCAGGCTATAGATGAAATAAAAACAATGGTTCGCATTATTGTAAATGAGTTCGGCGGTGCAAGAATATTTATAACATCTGATCACGGATTCCTTTATACATACAAGCCGCTTACCGAAGATGCAAAGGTAAGTAAAAACAGCTGGAATGGTAATGAAGTAGAGTACAGCAGACGTTACTGTATCATGAACAGCAGTGGAAATCCTGATTATCTGCAGCCTGTAAAATTCCTTGATGGGAAAACAGAATATACAGCATTTGCTCCTAAGGATAATATTCGTATTAAAGCAAATGGCGGTGGACTTAACTTTGTTCATGGCGGTATAAGTCTTCAGGAAATGGTTGTTCCGCTTATTGATTATCATTATCTCAGAAATGATTACAGTCAGTATAAAAAGAATCGTGCTGCGTTTGATACAAAACCAGTTGAACTAAATCTGATTTCAGCAAACAGAAAAATCAGCAATATGATCTTCTCACTGAACTTCTTCCAGAAGGATGCAGTAGGCGGCAATCGTGAAACAGCTAAATATTCACTGTATTTTACTGATTCTGAAGGAACTGTAGTAAGCGACACAGCCAGAGTTATAGCTGATAAGACAAGTACTGACAGTAAGGACAGAACATTCAGATGTAATTTTAATCTGAAATCAATTCAGTTCAGTAATAAAGAAAAATATTACCTTGTTATTTCGGATGAAAGCGGAGAACAGATGCCTGTAAAGGAAGAATTCCAGATAGACATTGCATTCGCTGTTGACGAATTTAACTTTTTCGGATAATTATGATAGATGGGAGGTCTGTAAATGGAACAGTTGGATGAGAACATTAGCAGACGCGAAGTAATTAAAGACAAGCTCCGTCAGAATTTTGACGGTAAAATAGTAAGAAAAGACCTTACTAAACATATAAAAGAAGGCCTGAACGTGCCTGTTTACGTTCTTGAATTCCTTCTTGGGCAGTATTGTTCATCGGATGATCCGGATGTTATTGAACGTGGTGTCGAGACAGTAAAGAAAATTTTAGCAGATAACTATGTTCGTCCGGATGAAGCGCAGAAAATTCTTTCACAGCTTCGTAAAAGAGGTTCGTACACTGTAATTGATAAGATTACAGTAAATATAAATCTTGCAAAGGACAGATATGAAGCAGACTTCTCAAATCTTGGTATTAAGACTCTTCTTGAAGATGAATATCCGGAGAAGTATGACAGACTTCTTTGCGGCGGTATATGGTGCATTGTACAGCTTGAATACGGTGATGATCAGTTTCCGGATGCAGACCAGGATTTAAAGAAGAAAGTTATAAACGTTTCTCCGATAAGCATAACAAAACTTACACCTATTCAGATGCCGCATATTGATATTAATGATCTTAAGGAAGGCAGAAAAGCTTTCAGCAAGGATGAATGGATAGACATTATGCTCCGTTCATGCGGCTATGAACCTGATCAGCTTAAAGAACGTGAAAAGTGGCTTTTACTTGCAAGAATGATTCCGCTTATTGAGAATAACTTTAATCTTTGCGAACTTGGTCCGAGAAGTACAGGTAAATCACATATTTATAAAGAAATATCACCTAACAGTATTCTTGTTTCAGGTGGTCAGACAACAGTAGCTAATCTGTTTTATAATATGTCAAAGAAAGCAGTTGGTCTTGTTGGTTTATGGGACTGTGTTGCATTTGACGAAGTTGCCGGTATAAAATTCAAGGATAAAGACGGCGTACAGATAATGAAGGACTACATGGCTTCAGGTTCTTTCGCACGAGGTAAGGAGGAGAAAGCAGCATCAGCATCAATGGTTTTTGTAGGCAATATTAATCAGAGTGTTGATGTACTCCTTAAAACTTCAAGTCTTTTTGATCCGTTCCCGCCGGAAATGGGAATGGACACTGCTTTTCTTGATCGAATGCACTGTTATGTACCGGGATGGGAGATTCCAAAGTTCAGACCGGAACACTTTACGGATGATTATGGTTTTATAACTGATTATCTTGCAGAGTTTATTCGTGAACTTCGTAAAGAGCAGTACGGAGATGCAATTGACAAGTACTTTAAGCTTGGAAAGAATCTCAACCAGCGTGATACTATTGCTGTAAGAAAGATGGTTGGCGGACTTATTAAGCTTATTTATCCGGACGGTGAATTTAACAAGGAAGAACTTGAAGAAATTCTCAAATTCTCACTTGAGATGCGTCGCAGAGTAAAGGAACAGCTCAAGAAACTTGGTGGCATGGAATTCTATGATGTTAATTTTTCATACATAGATAACGAAAGCTTTGAGGAAAAATTTGTATCTGTTCCTGAACAGGGCGGTAGAAAGCTGATCCCTGAAGGTATGTGTAATCCCGGACAAGTCTATACTGTATCCCAGGGTGCATCCGGCATGATAGGTGTATTTAGGCTTGAGAGTCAGATGCTGCCCGGTAATGGAAAGTTTGAGAAAACAGGCCTTAGTTCTGACAGAGAATGCAAAGAAGCGACAGCTACGGCATTTAATTATCTTAAGGCTAATGGAAACAGAATAAGTGGTACAATAAGTACAACTAACAAGGATTACATAATTAATTATCAGGATCTGCAGGGAATAGGTATGACAGAAAAGCTGGCTTTGCCAACGCTTATCGCACTTTGCTCTATTGCATTGTCTAAACCGACTCTCTCAAGCCTTGCGGTACTTGGCGAGATAAGTATTGCTGGGTCTATGATTAAAGTGGACGAGCTTGCTAATTCGCTGCAGGTATGTCTTGACAGCGGAGCAAAGAAGGTATTGCTGCCGATTACTTCTGCAGCAGATCTCGGTACAGTTCCGTCTGAACTGGTTGGAAGTTTTAATCTGATATTCTACAGCAGTGCTGAGGATGCAGTGTTTAAGGCACTGGGTGTGGAGTAGAATAAAAAATCTAAGGAGGTTTAACAAATGATTAATATACAGTCAGAATTTATTAACCACAGAATTCCGGTTTTCTAGGTATACACAACCAATTATTTTAAATAATCCACATTTAATCCAATTGGTGCAAATGTCGAAAATACGTCGTTTGAACCACTTTTTCCGTCTAATATTCCTATTGAAATTGCACTGAAATCATGTTACAAATTAGGCATACATATTAGGTATACGGAAGGCGCAAAAAATGGGTAAATATTCAGTTCCTGAAAACATAAGAAAATTCAAGCCAAAAGGTACGATGGTTAAACTTATATCCGGAAATTATTATGTTTATGAATATAAAATGATCAAAGGGGATGACTGCAAGCGACATACTAAAATGGGGAGTCTTATTGGAACCATAAAAGAAGGAATTGGATTCATTCCTAACAATAGCTTCGTTTGCGATACTGAAATCAGTACTCTTGACAATCAGCGGACTTGCTTTCATTATGCTTGTCAGTGCACTGATATTCAGCGAAATGAAAGAAGCTGTAAAGGATATTAAAGGCAAAAGCATTCAGGACTGCTTGCTGGAAGCCAGAATGCTAAAAGTGCATAAGCAAATGAACAAATGGAACGTAACAAATTACCTTAAAAATCAAAAAGAACTATTTGAGAAGTTGGGCGTATCGTTAACCGTTGAAAATTTATTGTTTACCTAAAAAAACGGAATTCCGTGATCAGTGTAATTATTATAATACGAGTAAACCAAATAGTAAGGAACTATAGTAAACGCATAAACAAAATTGATTTTGATTTACTACAATAATGCTTTATTTAAGCAAATATGTAGCTTGATTTTTTGAAATTCAAAAACTTTACTGCGTTTACTATGAAAGAATGAAAGTTTTTTGAGAGCGTAAATCAGAGTGTTATGATATTTGAATGGATGGAGAAGCAGGTTATGGATAAAATGGCGTTAGAATTGAAAAATATTTTTTTTAAAGCTAACAAGAGGTTATTGGATATTGATTCGGACTTATTTATTAGTCAAGTTGCCGAGCGAACATTATGCGGTGCATTAAAACAGCATTTAGATTTTTATATACCAAAATCAAGGTTTAGTGGTTACTATATTGATGTTGAATATAACAGAAATAAGAACGGAAAAGTTAAAACCTGCTGCCCGTTTGATGAAGACGGAATCCCTAAACCTGTAACAATAAACTGTGATTTAATAGTACATAGCAGAGGTAATAATATTGAACAAGACAATTTAATTGCTATTGAAATGAAAAAATATAACCGTCCCCGAAAAGAAAAAGAGAATGATAGACGCAGATTGATTGCATTGACAAAAGATAAATATGACGACATTTGGTCATACGATGGCACCACACTTCCAGAACATGTTTGTAGGTATAAAATAGGAATTTATTATGAGATTAATTATAAAAAAAGAACTATCCTTTTAGAATATTATTATCGTGGCAAACTTGATTGTGAAGAAATAGTCGGTTTTTGTCTATAAATATGGGAATGCAGAGGTTTTTTATAATCCAAAATAACAATGCACACAATAATAACTAATATGGAGAGATTAAAATGATAATTGAAAAAATTTGTATTAAAAACTACAGACTATTAAGAAATACCGTAATAACTTGCGAAAACGACCTTTCGTTGATTGTAGGAAAAAATAATTGCGGTAAGACGTCTTTAATGTCAGTTTTAAATAAATGTATAGGAAAAAAGTCTGAGATAGGGAATTTTGAATATTATGATCTAAGCATTTGCTTTCAGAAGAAGTTATATCAAATAGTAAATGGAGACGTTAAATTTAATGAAAACGAGTTAAATGGAATACAGGTTGATATCTATATTTCGTATGACGAAACTGACGACCTTTCTAATCTTTTCCAATTATTATTAGATTTAGACCCAGATAATAAAACTGTAGTAATTAGGTTTGAGTATAGCATAGATGCACAATCGGTTGCTCTGCTGAAAAACGACTTTTTTCAATATATGGACAAGCATCCTATGCCTCAAAGGAACCCTAAAGATTCCAAAGATAACACAAATTCAATAATTATTCAATTTTCTAAGTTTATGCAGAAGCGTCATGGAAAGTATTTTTCATTTAAAAGATCCAGTGTATTATATGATCATACAAAACAAGAAATTGATGAGAAAATCTTTAAAATATTAGATAAAAAAGATTTTGATCTTTCGAAAATTATCTCTTTTTATTACATAGATGCAAAACATGATGTTTCTAACACATCTGATAATGATCTTTCAACTCTTTCAAATGCGTATTATAAAGAAAAAAAGTCTCAGAATGAGGATACTGCTGCCATAACCGAATTTGAAAATCAAATTGACAAAACAGATACAGAGTTTGATAAAATTTATAAAGAAGTATTTAAAGAACTTATAGATAAAATATCTAAATTTGGCGGAATTAAAAAAGATGATACTAACATAAAAATCATTTCACAGATGCAATCGACAAAATTGCTGAAGGATAATACCACAGTCGTTTACAATGATGAGTCAAATTATCTTCCTGAGCATTATAACGGTTTGGGTTATTTGAATTTAATCAGTATGATTATTAAAATTGAAACCGTATTGAGCGAAATCAGAAAAGAAAACAACACTGATGAATCTCCTGCAGATATAAATCTTATTTTTATTGAAGAACCTGAAGCACACACGCACCCTCAAATGCAGTATGTTTTTATAAAGAATATAAAAGAATTATTAGAGGAAGGCAGAAAAATAGGGAATACTAGAGTTCAATTGCAAACTTTTATGACTACCCATTCATCGCATATTGTAGCTGAATGCGATTTTGATGATTTGAAGTATTTTGTTAAGGCAAAAGATGCCGATGGGTACAATATAGTATCTAAAAACTTGAAGGATCTGCAAATAAGTTATCAAGAAGAAAATGGAATTTCAAATAACCATTTCAAGTTTTTAAAGCAATATCTAACGCTAAATCGTTCAGAAATTTTCTTTGCTGACAAAATAATTTTAATTGAAGGAGATACTGAAAGAATACTGCTTCCAGCTATGATGAAAAAATTAGATCAGGATAACAATTTTGATATTCCTCTGTTATCACAAAACATATCAATAATTGAAGTAGGTAATTATTCGAAAATTTATTCTGAATTCATTAATTTCCTTAACATAAAAACTTTGATCATAACAGATATAGACAGTAATGACTTTGAAGATGATGTGGACAAAAATGGGGATTACAAATATAACAAAGACGGTTCTAAAAAACAAAAAATTGTTCCTCGCCGTGTTAAAGAAAGCACATTTACGTCTAATTCATCCTTACAATTCTATTTAAAGAGCAAACTCGAACAAAGCAATAAAAACGACATCGAGATATTGACAAATTTATCGTTATCAGATAAGACAATCAAATATTCTGAAATTATTGATCCTGCTACTAACCAAAAAAGCAACCAATGGGTATCGACTCCAGAAGGTAATGTTTTAATTGTCTATCAAACTTCTGAAAAAAATGAAATTGGTGTAGA
>JAUNJJ010000078.1:0-7365 GCA_030533325.1 Oscillospiraceae bacterium | reverse complement strand
TTACTGATTTACTCGGAGCTACAAATAAAGATAAAATCGAAAAGTGCAAAATTTCATTCCAAGGACTAAAGAATTCTAAAGATTTTTTTGATTCTAGCAAAGATAGCTATGATTTAGCAGAAAACTGTGTAAATAAAAAGCCATCTTTGGCTATGGATATACTGTTAAATAGTGTAAGTAAGGGCGGCAAAGATTTTGTCAATTGGCAAATACCGTCATATATCAAGGAGGGATTAATTTGGCTTCAGAAAGATTAAATGAAGAAGAGCAAATTTTTGAGCATATTAAAAATAAGCATAATTTTCTTTTGAGCGGAGGGGCGGGCAGTGGAAAAACATATTCATTAGTTGCGGTTATTAATAAAATATTATCTGAGTACCCCAAAGCCCAAATAGCGTGTATAACTTATACTAATGCGGCTGCTCATGAAATAGAAAACAGACTTTCTTATAAGAATGTCAGAATATCAACTATTCATGATTTCCTTTGGGACATTATTTCTCCGTTTCAAAAGGAATTAAAAGAAACCTTAATTGAAGGCATAAATGACTCTGAATCAAGGTTTAAAAATATTCATGTTGATCTTCCGTACTCTAATGATTTTATTGATGGAATTACATACTCAGAACATCTAAGTTTAGCTAAAGGAAATATTTCTCACGATGAAGTTATTGTATTGGCTTATAAAATGTTTGAAAAATATACAAAGCTATGCAATATAGTTAATTGCAAGTATGATTTCATTTTGGTTGACGAATATCAAGATACGTCCCCTTATGTTATAGAAATATTACTTAAATCATTGCAAAAAAGTAATCAAAAAAGTATTATTGGTTTTTTTGGTGATTCCATGCAGGCCATATATGATGATGGTGTGGGAAATATAGATAATTATGTTAATAATGGAATAGTAATGGAAGTCCAAAAAGAACAGAACAGACGAAACCCTCAATCTGTTATTGAACTTAGTAATAAACTTCGTATTGATGGACTCAGGCAAAAGCCTTCTGATGATTATAATGCTCCTAATATGCAAGATGGTAAAGTAAAACAAGGTAAAATCCAGTTTCTTTATGGAGAAATTGAATCGTTAGACGATTTAAAATGTAGCAAGTATTTTGACGGATGGCACTTTGACAATCCAGAAGAAACAAAAGAATTAAGATTAACTCATAATTTAATTGCGGATACAGCAGGTTTTTCAAATTTAATGGATATATATGATAAAGATCCAATTATGAAATTGAAAACAGATTTCATTAATTACATAAAGAATCATGATATACCTGTTGATGATTCGCAAACTTTTGAAAACGTAATAAACAATGTGGATTGGAGGTGTTCTAACAAAGCCAGAAATTCTGATAATCGCAACAAAAAATATATAGATGTTTTTTTAGAAAATGAAAATAATTTAAAACTGTATGATATTGTACGCAATATGCCTTTTATTGAAATTAGAAAAATGTATTTTGACAAAGATTGCTTGATAGCTGATAAAAAAGAAGCAGATGAAAAGAATTCTACGCTCTCTACAAGAGATAAATTGATTAGGCATCTATTTAAAATTCAAAATATAATCAACTTATATCAAAACAAACAATACAACGATTTTATAAGAAAAACATCATTCCAAATTACAAGTCTTGCTGATAAAAAGGCTATTAAAGAAAAAATTGGACAACTTATTAATATAAAAAATAGATCTATTCAAGAAGTAATCGAATATGCAAACGAAAGTGGTTTATGTGTCAAAGATGATAATATTATAGATTTCATCAAATCTAATCGATATTTATATGAGAGAGTCGCAAAAATACCTTATAGCGAATTCATAAGTCTTTACAATTATTTAGAGGGGTATACACCATTTTCTACGCAGCACAAAATTAAAGGCGAACAGTATAAAAATGTTTTTATCATTTTAGATAATGGGAAATGGAGTAAATACAATTTCGAGTATCTTTTTAATCAAACTAACCCCAAATGTAATCCAAGTGTTTTGAAGAGAACGCAAAAGTTATTCTATGTATGTTGTACAAGAGCTATGGAGAACTTAATTGTATATTGTGCTGCTCCATCCCATGATATGATATGTACTGCCGAAGAATGGTTCGGAAATGAGAATTGTAGGAATATAAATAATGATAGTAAATAAGAATTTTTTATGAGTCAATAAATTTGGGTGTGAGGTATTGAGGGAAGAATAACCTTTAGGTTCTGTGCAAGCAGACATATGTTACCAATAAGCGTCATGTGGAATATTTTCTATGGATACTATATAGAAATGGTTCACGGATGAATTATACCATATCACAATCAGGAAAAGACGGATCAATATGTGTATATTATTTTTTGATAAAATACTAAAACAAGATTTTAGTATTTTATCATGCCCTGTAAACAATTTATATTCTATCAGAAGAGATTTATATTGGAAAAAGAAAAAAGGATAGAAATTATAATAAGCGGCGATTCAACTCACATTGAAGCTGATTTTACTGAAACCAATTATTGAGTTATTAGTTGATTTGTAACGCTATTCATGGAGGAATACATATGATTAAGACAGTAAATACATACAGTGTTATTTCAGCGTTTTCAAGCGAGAACACGCATATATATCGTATTCCTAAATATCAGAGAGAATACACATGGGGAATGAAGGAATGTGATGCCCTGTTCAATGATATCGTAGAAAACGATGACGGATATTTCCTTGGTTCTTTTATTTGCGTGTCATCAGGTGCTTTGAATAATACAGTTGAACTTATAGATGGACAGCAGCGTTTTACCACTCTCTCAATATTTCTTCTTTCCCTTTATGAAAAGCTAAGTGCTTTTAAAGACGAATTTGATGATGATGAAATGACTGAATACAATAATCTTAAGAATCAGATAGCGAATAAATCTTCTGAAAAAGTAAACGGAAAGAAAGTCGTTAGATATTCTCCAAAATTGATTTTGCAGTCGCAGAATCACAATGAAGATGACTATAATTCATTATTTGAAGAAGCTGGTATTCCATTTCAGGTTCAGAAGGCTTCAAACAGAGGAAATAGAAGAATTTATAAAGCTTATAAGCATTTCAAAGTTCTTATCGAAAAATATATCGCTGATGTTCAAAAAGAGGATCAAACCCTTACAGAATCAGAGATTATTTTTTCTTTGAGAGATAAGTTCAACAGTGCAGTCCTTGTAGGTATAGAAGTTGATAGCCATCGTGACGCTTATATGTTATTCGAGTCACTCAATAACAGAGGTGTTCCGTTATCAGCAGTTGATCTTATAAAAAACATTATAATCTCAGCTTCTGAAAAAGACGGAAAACAGGATGACTGTTATAATCAGTGGCTTAATATTCTAAGTAACATAGGTGATGACTATTCGGATCAGGAGCGCTTCTTGAGATATTATTATAATGCTTTTCGTGAAGAGTTAAATGAACCGTTTAAAGCAGAAGATTCAACTAAGAAGTATCCTCTCGGATATCTTGCGACAAGGACAACACTTCTTGATATTTTTGAGCGGCTGATAAAAAAGAATTACCAGTTTGTCCTCAATGAACTGAAATCAAAATCAGAAATTTATTCAATTATCACAAACAGAAATACAGATGAAAAAGTGTATTCTCAGGATTTAATTAACTTGGAACATATACAGGGGACACCGTCTTATCAGCTTTTACTGTATTTAATCTGTTATCAGGACGAGCTTTCTTTGTCGGAATCAAATATCAGCGATGTAATAAAACTCCTTATCAAGTTTTTTGTAAGGCGTAATACAACGGATATACCAAATACAAGAAATCTTAATAAAATCTTTCTTGATATTATTGAGAACGTAAATAAGTTATCTGGAAATAAAGCGATTGAATACATTCGTACTATGCTTATTGAAGTATCAGCATCTGATGAACAGTTCAAGCTAAAACTTAGCGGTCCGCTATACGATGAGAATTATGATGCTACCAGATTTATTTTATGTTCTATCGAAGAAGAGCATCAGACTAAAGAAATACATACTGATCTCTGGAAACGGGACAATAGCAAAAAGTATATATGGACAATTGAACATGTATTTCCGGAGGGAGAAAATATTCCTCAGTCATGGGTTGATATGATTGCTAATGGAAATCGTGATAAGGCAAATGAATATCTATCCCAATATGTACATAAGCTCGGTAATTTAACTATTTCAGGTTATAATTCAACGCTTGGTAATCAGGCTTTTGAGGAAAAGATGAATAAAAAGAATAAAGAAGGAAAGTATGTTGGTTATAAAAATGGACTATTCCTTAATTCTGATATAGTGACTCAGAATACATGGAGCGTCGAATATATAAACGAGCGAACAGATAAAATAGTTTCTCTTATTATGAATTTGTTTAAATGGTAAAATATCAAAAATTTTTGTGATGTGAGCAGAAATGTAAGGAACAAGAAATATGAGTAAAAATTTTAATTTGATTTTTTTATATAAGATAATGGAATGTAAATTTATTGATGGTTTTAGCAAAGGAAATCTTTATTTTTCCTGTTGCGGAAACTGGATTGATATTGCCAAAAAAACAGGCGGAAAAGGTCAAGGGGATTTGTATGAGGGCGTTTTTGCAAAATATCTAAAGAAAAATAGTAGAAAACCTATTCAAAAGTATAAGAAGCTGTTTGGTAATGATTTGAGAATTGAATCTGATGGAGAATATAGGTTATTAAGGCGTAAGTCATCATTAGATATACCAGCAATATGTTTTTATAGTTTAGATAGTGATTCATTGATGGAATACTTTCCTGATAAAGATAAAGAGTGGATAGAACGTATCTTAGAAGAAAATAGTGGACAAGAAGAGATTACTGTGGAAAAATTTCCACTTGGGATTTCAGATAAGTATCTTTCTGAATTTAATTTGAAATCTGAAGAAATTGATGCAGTGACAATTCAACCCAGGAACTTATTAATGATGTTTAGAGAAAATGGCATTTATTATAATAAGGTTGCTTACATAGATAAGAGTTCTGAATTTGATATTTATAATGATGGGTTGTTTAAAAGATTTTTTTCCGATATTAATGAAGCTATTGAAAAAAATATAGAAATATTTTTCAAGGATAAAAACGATTACTCTCATCAGTGTGAATTAAGAGCGACTATTTATACTGAGCATTTGAAAAGTATAAAGCGAGGAATAACAAAGCATTTCGACGGTTTATCATATATTAACGTAAATGAAAATAATCCGGTAAATGCTACAGGTAAAGATTTTATTTGTTATACTAAGTCAACACATGATGGTATGTATAGTAGTGTAGTTCTAAAGTATAAAGAATAAGAATAATTATAGTAACTGTTCAGGACTTTGAAAAGTCCTAAAGAAAAAATATGTTTTCAACAGAAATTTTAGTTTTCCCATTAAGAACGTTGATAATCTCCTGCACACTTCACTAATTGAATAAATATCTGTTTAATAGTATAATATAAATATAGAACAATACGAAAAGAAGACGGTCAACAGGATCATTCAGCAAATGGATTATTGAGGTTGAACAAAATGGAGAAAAGCGTGCTAATTACGGTAAAAAGATTATAATTAAACTTTCGGAAGAAAAGACAAAACATTTTGAAAAAGGTTTCTCAGTTGACACGCTTGAAAATGCAAGAAAATTTTATTTGGTATACTGCAATCGAATTTCCGAAACATTGTTTCGGAAATTTACAATTGAAAAATCCAAAACAGCACTTGTCCTGAATGGAAATGAAATACCGTTTCACCTGACATGGTCACATTATCTTCAGCTTATTCGAATAAAAGATGAAAATGAACGAAGCTTTTATGAAATAGAAGCTTCACATTCAGGTTGGAGTATTCGTACTCTACAGAGACAGTATACCTATGTTAAGTGAGTTGCCTTGGAAACAGATGATTACAGCAATAAATATAAGGAGACACATCAATGAGCCTACTCAACATTTTCAAAAAGAAAAACACAGAATCAGAGCCGGAAAACAATCAGAACACCCTTGAACAGGACATCAAAGCATCCTGCGAATGGGTTATCAGAGCACTTAACTCTTCCGGCTACAAAGCCGACTATACGCTTGAGAGCATGAAGGAAGTTGACAGATTTTTCGATGAACAGAATACCCCGGACGGAATTCTGTCAAAAAACAAAGGACAGATACTTTTCGCCCTGGCATCATATATCGGAGAAACTGTTATAAAACTGTACGGCGGCAAGTGGGTTATCGACGAGGATGATCCGGACAATGAAATAAATATGGCTGTGCATACAAGCAGCGGAACCGTTCTCTGGCCTGCAAAACGCTGTATGAAACGATATACTAACGGTGCTGAAGACAGCATTTATGCTTATGTTTACACACTAAACAAATAATAATACTGCACTGGAATTTACCGAGGAGAAAAGGTGAACTACGAAAAGGTTCAGACCGCAGATGGAAAGAACCTTGAGATACTTATGAAGATTTAAGAAGGTGAGAATATGCTGGAAAGTAATGAACTTGACTATACTTGTGGTGTTTCAGACGATGAGCTTACTAATAGATTTAAAGAAGCCGTAAGGATTGGCAATGAAATAAAGAAGGTTAAGGGGTTACCAATTGCTAAATATGACTTCATTCTAAAAAAACCATATCTTGAATATCCTGATGGGAGAAAGATTTATGAAGAATCCTGAAATAATCGTATTTGCAGGTCCAAACGGAAGTGGAAAAAGTACTATTACAGAACTTGCAAATATAATCGAACCATATATTAATGCCGATAATATAAAGAAGAGCAATTACTGCACAGATATGGAAGCTGCTGTAAAAGCAGAAGAAATGAGAAATAATCTGATAAATCAATGTAAAAGTTTTACATTTGAAACGGTTTTATCGACAGACAGAAATATTAAACTTCTCAGAAGAGCAAAAGAAAATGGTTATTTTATAAGATGTATATACGTTCTTACTGCAGATCCAAATATAAATATTATTCGTGTAAAAGCCAGAACTGCAGCGGGCGGACATGATGTACCTAAAGAAAAAATATTAAGCAGATATAAGAAAGCACTTGATTTGATTCCTGATTTGCTGGAAATATGTGATGTTTGTCATATCTATGATAATTCATTTGAACCGTTCAGAATTTTCAAAAAAAGAAAAACAGAATATTTTTATTGGGAAAATGATTTTTGGAACAAATCAAATATCTCTGAACTAACTAATATTGAATTTAAATGAAAAATCGCTTATAATATTAATCATGGGAGCTTCTCCTTTGTTTTATTGTATTTTTCTGGGATGAGCCGGAATCTAATATTAATCCGGAACATATTCCGATTATAGTTGAAACTTTGCTTGAAC
>JAUNJJ010000221.1 GCA_030533325.1 Oscillospiraceae bacterium | reverse complement strand
CGGATTTGGGACTTTCACCCTTTAGAAACGTGCGCCGCCGGGCGCACACAAACAGCTCCGGAAATCAGCACATGATTTCCGGAGCTGTATTTTTATTCGGATAAGGTATCTTCCGCTGATACGAATTTTTCGGTTTTCTTTGCTGTATCCAGAGTCTCCGATGCAGGAATATTTGCTGCACCGGCATTCATGTTCATACCGGCACCCATAGCTCTTCCTGTGAGCACGCTGTTTACAAGATCCTTAAGTGAAATACCCATGCCGTCAAGGAGACCGCTGGATATCTGGGTTGTTGATGAAGTGATGTCACCTACAAGTTTGGCTGTATTTCCCTCACCGTACATAGTGATGGAATCTATATTGGTAAGCGGTTCTGCAACTGCCTTTGCGATATCAGGAAGTTTTTCGAAGTACATCTGGAGAATAGCTGCTTCCTGCATCTTCTGCATAGCCTCAGCCTTCTTGTCAAGACCTTCTGCTTCAGCAAGTGCCTTTGCTCTTACTGCTTCAGCCTCTGCTATACCTCTGGCACGGATACCTTCAGCTTCCTGTTCTGCCGCATACTTTGCTGCTTCAGCCCTTGCCTTTTCAGCCTTTGCTTCCTGCTCTGCGGTGTAGTAAAGAGCTTCAGCCTCACGCTGTTTTACTGCAAGATCAGCTTCAGCATTCTGGATATCCTCATATTTTTTGGCTTCTGCTTCCTTCTGACGTGTGTAGAGATCAGCGTCGGCACGCTGCTGCTGTTCGAATTTTTTTGCTTCAGCCTGTTTCTTTACCTCAGCGTCAAGACGGCGTTCCTGAATTGCAATCTTCTGTGTTTCAAGTTCAACTTCCTTTTCCTGACGTGCAATATTTGCGTTTGCAGTTGTAATCTCTATCTGCTTGCGCTGTTCCTCTTCCTGAATCTTGTATGCTGCGTCAGCTTCAGCTTTCTTGATATCTGATATTTTCTTGAGTTCAGCCTGCTTGATAGCAAGGTCATTGTTCTTCATGGCAATCTCAAGACTTGCTGCTACCTGAGCGTCATTTGACTGCTTGTCGGCTTCCGCTCTTGCAACTGCAACGTCTCTGTCAGCATTTGCACGTGCGATTGAAGCATCTTTCTGAATCTTGGAAATATTGTCTATACCAAGATTATCAATAACCCCCTGCTTGTCAGTGAAATTCTGAACGTTGAATGATACAACGTCGAGGCCCATCTTAAGAAGGTCAGGTGTTGCGTTTTCCTTAACCTTGTCAGCAAATTTCTGACGGTTGGAAACCATTTCGCGAAGCTCCATAGTACCAACAATTTCTCTCATATTACCTTCAAGTACCTCACGGGCTGCATTGATTATGTATTCCCTGTCCTTGTTAAGAAAGTTCTGCTGTGCAAGCTCAAGTCCCTCAGGTGTAAGAGAAACCTTAATGTTTACCGCTGCATCAACGGAAATATTGATATAATCCGCAGTCGGAACAGCTGATGCTGTCTTCACATCAACCGGCATAAGACTCAGATCAAGTTTATCAAGTCTTTCGAAAAACGGTATCTTGATTGAAGCTTTACCGATAACGACTCTGGCTTTCTTTCCGAGACCGGAAATAATATACGCCTTATCCGGTGGTGCCTTGACATAACCGGATGCCAGAATAATCAGTAAAACGACCACAAGTGCCACAATACCAAAAGTGCTTAGATTTTCTGTAATGAAATCCATAAATATACCCCCTGTTTTACGGCTTAAATAAAATAAAGCCGATAATAAAAAAATCTTTACCTTTTGAGTATATCATAAAAATCATTAAAATACAACCAGAATAATAAAAAAAGCGAGGTTAAAAAAGATAACAGGTATGGATATCAAACAAAGAGAGTACCTGGAACGAAAAAATCCCTCAGATCCGTAGTGACTGAGGGAAGATAATTACAAACTTGTTTATTATTGTTGATAGCAGCGTTTAACATGTAATCTGGTATCCACAAAAATTTTTCTCTATAAATCCAGCATTTTCAAGTTCATAAATTGCTGATAATATTGATTCTTCAGAAAATCGCTTAGCTTTATCGTCAGACCATGTTTTGAATCCATTGATAATTTCATCAGTATTAGCGCAGCCTTTTTCCTGTATAAGATAAAGTGCAGTGCCGGCGCCTTCTATATCAGTTTTACCTGAAAGACTATTTGAAAATTCTGCAGCCTTTTCTATAAAAGGTGAGAAAAATTCTATTTTCTGAATAGTCTGAGCACTGATAAGTTTTTGCATTAGTATGTCATAAGCTTCATTTGTGCTTTTTACTCTATGGTACAGTTCAAATTCTTTGATGTTTTTAGCAATTATTTCGATGTCGTGTGTGTATGGTCCATATTGGCCTCTCGTAAAATGAAAATACTCTGTATTAGAAAGAACATTCATAAAATATGCTGTTTTCTGTAATCCGATATTGCTAAAATGTTCTTTATCCGGAAGAAGAGAAAATTTTATTTTCATTAAAATAAGAGCTGATAATGAAAGTTTTGGTTCTGCAACAGGAGTCGCTTTATAGTTCTGTGATGGTTCATAAACATAAATAGTCACATTTTCTTCAAAACATGATAATTTCTGTATGATGACTTCCTTTACTTCATTCCATATCAGGCCACCGTTACCACTTCCAAGAGGAGGAATTGCAATTGACTTGATATTATGTTCGTTTATAAGATTAATGAGAGCATCCAGACCAGAAGTAATGTATTCCATTTTTGAATTTGCACGCCACTTATCTTTGGTAGGGAAGTTTATAATCAGCTTTGCACCAGTATTAAATGTGTGAAGTGTTCCCGGTTTTAACTGATGTGATTTGCATTTGCTGACGTATTCTTTATTCATTTCGGGATAACGCAGTCTGAACTGATATGCTATGCCTTTTCCCATGTATCCTTCACAGTTTACCGTATTGACAAGTGCGTATGCATCAGAATCAAACAGATTCCCGGTTACAAAGTTAATCATAATAATCTCCTTCCTTTAGTTTTTTAGAAAACACTAATATCTGAGTTGCCTGATGGTAAATTAAAATAATAATTACGTTCGTAAACATTGATGCCTTTTATATTGTAGGTATTGAGCATATTGTAAACATAAGTTTTAATCATTTTTGTGTTCCTCCCTGATTATCATATAAATCGTATGATTTTAATATCTCTGTATTTTCATTTTTTCTTTTTTCGAGTTCACGCATTACCCAGCTGTGAAATTCAGTATCATTTTTAAAATTATCAAGGAAATCGTGGCATTCTTCATTTTCCTTGGCGGACAGAAAATATAGAAAGGATTCGTCCTCATCCGGATAATAGGAACAAATTTCCGTACACTGAAGATAATTACATGGTTGCATGATTTTTTGCATATAATCCAGACAAGAATCAATATCATTAACATTATCCATTACAGGCAATACATATTTTATCAAAG
>JAUNJJ010000077.1 GCA_030533325.1 Oscillospiraceae bacterium | reverse complement strand
ATAATCTCATTGAAATTAATCTCATTTATGCTTGCCTGTTTTTTACTTCCGTCCACTGTACGCATATATGTTTTCCATTCAGGAAGACTTCTTACAGCTGTTACAAAGGAAAGGTCAACTCCGGATTCATCTGCAATATAGTCAATTTCTTCAAGAAAATCATCTGAAAAAACACTTATCGCATAATTTAGTTCTTCAAATGATGTTTCTCTGAGCAATCTTGAAGTTCTGGCTTCTGATATAAAATAGTTCTTGAACGGACTGTCATCCGGAAGAAGAGGCCTGATGTTAAGTGCATTCGGGAGATTAATGCTGTAGTAAAAGTCTACTATCTGCTTTACTTCCCTGGCAAAGCTTTTTTTCTTTGATATTTTGCACTCAGGTACGTTTTTGTTATCCACAACAAATTTTTGGTAAAACACCTCTCTGGTATATATCGGACGTTTATTATTGTTATCGGGTTTCCTTTCTATCACATCTTTCTGTATTTCTCCCCATTTTTCTCTGAACTGTTCTCTCTGAGAATCTTTTATTTTCATAATATCACAGAGAGATTCAAGACGATAGTCATTATCATATGTAGTAAGGCAGACTTCCTGGAATTTGTATCCGATATTTCTGCTGATCTGTTTTTGATTTTCAGTATTGTTATCCCAGTCTATTTTCAGACAGTAAATAGGGGTTTTCCTGCATATGCTTTTAATCTTTTCCGAGTCTCCGCGCTTTCCGAAATTAATTTCATCCCACGGACTGTTTTCTTTAAAAAGATACATCACTATTGAGCCGTTGGCAAGAAGAGAAATAAAATCTCTGTCTTCATTTTCATACCAGTTCACAAAAAGTTCAGTGTTGTAAATAGTTGCTCTGTTTATAATCAGCTGCCAGTTATGAATAAGGGCTCTGAACATTTCTTTCTGCTGTGCTTCTCTGACTATTTTCTGAACCTTTTTACTTTTGAATCCTTCATCTATAAATTCTTTTTCTTTAAAAACAGATACCGGGAGCCACTGGTTATCGAAACAAATCGGATATACAGCATCAGGATTTATTTCGTCAGTCTTTACCTTATAGAATTTTATCCCCTTATCCGAATCAGTATTTTCACCTTCAGTTCTTTCATCAAGCTTAGGTTCTGCCTTCTGATAAATATAAGGATTTTCAGATTCCCTCATCTTTTCAATCGATTCAAGAGCAGCGTTTGCATCTACTTTTGCCTGACTCCACGGCTCTTTTCCTAAATTCTTTCGTTTTTCATCATCAACAACTTCCTCCGGCCATACACTGTTATTTATAAGAGCCTTAACCAGCTTATCAGTAATTCCACCTGTTTTACGAAGTTCAATAAACTGTGATTTTCCTATCTTTTTTCTCAGCTCATCGGAAAATACATCAAGGGGAACTTTTTCAAGAAAAATAATTATTATCTTTTTTTCAAGACTAAGAGCCATCTCAATTTCTCTTATTACTTCTGATCTTTGTTCTATTCCGTTTGAAATAAATGAAACAAATACTCTGCAGTTTTTAAGATGCTCATTAATTGTTGCTTCCCATTCTGAACTAACCGGAATATAACCGTCATACCAGTATCTTATACATTCTCTGTCAAAAATATACCTGAACTGATCTACTTTTGCTGTATCTGAATGCAGATAACTGATAAACGCATATGTATCACTGGCGTACCTTAATTTTACTTTATTATCTTGTTTATTCATTAAAATCTCTCCTTTTCAGTCAATCTTTTTTCTTATCTTCTTCGTTTAATGATTTATAATCTACCAGATTGTGATGTGTTTTAGCAAGATTATTTCTTGTACTGCTGTACACAAACCCCTCTGCACGCATATATGCATTCCATCGGCAGTGCTCCAGACATTTTATCTGCTCCTCTGAATATTTTTCTTTTGTTATACCGCAATGCTCCCTTGCCTTTGAATGTATGGCTGAGGCAGCAGAGGATCTGTAATTATATTCGTATTTCCAGAATTCTGATTCATCACCCCATTTTTTATGCCGCTCAAGAGCATCATTCTCAAGTCCGGAACTCATTATAACGTCCTTTGAATACGCCGACTTCAGGTCACCGATAAAATCAATTTCATATTTTTTACCCGAATATTCGGAAACACCCTTAAGTGTATATGAAAGGTCAGGGTTATAAACAACAGCCTGGATAAGCGGAAACTCTCCCAGCCGTTCTGCAATCATTCTCATATCAGAGGCGGTTTCAATATTCTGCTCATCTGAACCAAGGGCAACAAAAACATATGTAATTTTTCCTGATTCATGTATATCCTTTAATCTTTTAACAAATGAGGCTGTAGTGATATTTATACCCGGATGAATATTTATTGTGTATCTGCTTTCTCCATCAGTCTCCGTGCCATTGTATTTTTCGCTCAGAAGATCCGGACACTGAAATTCAAGTTTATCCTTCGCATCCGAATCCGAATCAAATGCATCAATTCTCAGACTGTATCCTTCCATCTGACAGTACCATGAAAGCGCTTTAAGCATTTCTGTGCCATATTTACCAAGACCCACAATAACTGCATTTACAGGTATCAGTTCTTCAGGATTGTCCCCTTCTTTATGCAGCTTAACTGCTCTGTCAAATATTCTGAAACCTTCTTCATAAAGATGATGATAGATCATTGACTGAATACAGTTTATCCTTCTCACACGGATTACACTATGGTCTGAACTGCCGTTAATATTCGAAACTGTCATCTCACTGGCTCTGCTTGATGAAAAGATATACAGTTCAGTGTTTTCCCTTTCACCGTAATTATTTTTTAGCTTAAGTGAGAGATCAATGCACTCAGCATCATTTTCATTCATTATCAGAAAATAAAGGTGACTTTTTTTGCTGTGCCGTCCAAAATCAACCGACAGAATATTACCGGCAAAACATATTGCACCAAGTTCCTCAGCTGCCTCTGTCAGTGCACCGGAAATTTCCTCTGATGTTCCCGTAAAAACAACCCGGGATTTTTTCTCTTTTTTTACTATATCGTATGCAAGAGCAAATGAACGCTCATTAAGTTCAGAAAAAATATATGTATCTTTTCTGAAGCAAAAAAGATACCTGTAAGAAGCAGAAATATTTGCAATAAAATTAATCAGAAATCCGACAGTCAGAAGCGGTGCCAGCGCCGAAAGAACTGAAAAAACCAGTATATAAGAATTTCCTGCTGTTTCGTTGTAACCGGAAATAATATCACTGCCGGCATCAACGGTAAATACCTGTATTGTATTTAAAAATGTCATGAATATTATCTTTAAAAATCTGACCGCCCCTCCTGACATGTCATCAGATACCATTTCGTAACAGCATGGAAAAATCCCTGCAAATACAGATAAAAATGTTGCAGACATTAAAATATTTAACGGTGTGACCAGTTTGTCTGTCTTAATTTTTCCGGAAGCAGCCAGTACAGCTGCAACAACTGAAACTATAATGATAAAAATCATTATACTGAAACAAATATCAATAATATCCATATTTTATTCCCTTTTTACTTTATATTTCCGAGTATTTCCCATGCATAATCATCCTTAGCCTGTGATGATTCGGAAAGATCATCAAAAGGACAGATATCCGGATGATGACGGAGTTCGTTATTACGCTCCGCATTATAACACCAGTTGTTCATAATATGAAAACGCATCCAGCGTTCATGTTCCATCCTGCGGCATTCCTTTTTCTGCCTGTCATCAAGTTTTTCAAACTTCTCAAGCGCTTCTCTGCCGTTGCGGGCATTAAGGTATCTTAACTTATACATAATGTGGTCTGCAGCTGCAAGATTGGATTGACGCTTAAATTCTGAAAGGTGATTCCAGTCCGGCTGTTCCGTTTCACTTGACTGGCGGTAAAGTTCATTCATCGAAACTGCCAGTGAGTTTAATTTTTCATGTACAACAATATCCTCAGTAAATATTTCCTGATTTGAACCGAATGATTTTATATCTTCAAAAGAAGAAAAAGCAAGAACATGAATCTTCTTATCCAAAGCCTCTGAAAAATATTTTCTGAAGTCACTTACTGAAGAAAGATTTTCACTCTCACTGTCACTGCAGAAAATAATACGATCTGCCTCTTCAAGAAGCTTCCTCTCCTCACGCCAGCTGCTGCTGTAAAAAAACACTGAATCTCTTTCATCTGCTGATTTATCTGCAGAAAAATAATTTTCCATGCAGTAATGATTCATTAAAAAATCCCGTTTATCCATAAATACATGGTAATGAACGTTCTGAACCGGCTTAATCACATTTCCCTGCAGGGCATACCGGAGAATTGCTTCTGAATACTTTCCGTTACCGGCTATAATAATCTTTTCTGAATCTGAATCCAACGGATATCTGCTCCAGTACAGTCTTGCTGTATTTTCATATAAATGAAAACAGCTCAGATTGACATATATCTTTTCCGGTTTATATCCTGTCATGCAGTAAACGTGAAAAGGGATTGTCTCATCCTGAATATAGTTCTTATACACTTCAAAAGCGGCACAGAAGTTCAGATAATCCTCTTCCCTTTCATCCATAAAAAACAGATGAAGTGTATCAGGGTCATCATTTTTCATTTTAATAATTTCTTCCCATGAAAATTTCCATTTTTTCTTTTCTGACAGACAAATAATAACCGCATCGCTGTTTTTCTTTATATCAGCCATAAGACTGTTTGTTTTGTCATTTGCCTCTGAAAATACATACCAGTTTTTTTTACGGTTATGTTTGAGATAGATTCCCGGCATGATACCTCCGTTAATCAGACTTACAATGCCTGCGATAATATTGGCTATTACACCAAGACTGCAGAGAACAATAACAGCTCCTGCCAGTCTGCCGGGTCCGGTCACCGGATAGCAGTCACCATAGCCTACAGTTGTAAGTGTAACAACTGTATACCAGAGTGCATCAGAAACCGTCTTAATTGATGATTCATCGCTTTCTCTTTCAAAAAACAGTAAAATAAATGTCAGACATAACATCGCAGCAATTAGTGCTGCAAGATATATCAAAGACTTCTTTTTCATACTTCGGCACCTTCCTTTTTCAGAATTTCAAGAATGATCTCAATATTATTGTAATCGTCACCCTTATAATCCTTATGTTTTCCTTCAATTTCTGACTGTTTCTCAGAGAGAATATCAAGGTCATCCCACGGAATCAGGCATGCATGAGTATGGTCGGCAGTATTTTTCTGAATCTTTACTGAAGAATCTTTCTTATACATCTCTGCCCTGCGTTTAAATTCACTTTCGCTCATAGTACTGTAACCAAAAGCCAGATGAAATGCACTCCAGCGGAGATGTTCCTGCTTTGCCATTCTGAGTTTAAGGTCTTCAGATATTTCACCGGTTAATAATGCTTTCCCGATCATCTTACGGTAAACAGGAATAAAGTCAGCTGCTGCACGATTGCTCATTCTGCTGAAATAATCACATTTTTCCCAGTTTTTCAGCTGTTCTTCCTTATTGTCAAGCTGGCTTTTATCTGTATAAATCTGATTAAATATCATAGCTGTACTGTCTGCTATATCTGCATCGAGAAGTTCACGCCGAAAAATGCTGCATTCTTCTGTTTTTCCAGGTCTGCTGCATATGATTTTATCTTTTGAACATTCATACACCGGCAGTCCGGTAAGGGAAAGAATTTCTCTGGCTATTTCATGATTTCCTGCTTTATCTCCTGTACAGACAACTATATATGGTTTTTCATTTTTTATTTCTTCAATCCTGTCAAAGAATTTTTCATTTCCTGAACTATATGAATAAGTGTTTATCTGAGGTTCAATGAAATTTTCCATAAGAGACGGACAGCTTTTCTTTATAAATCCGCTTATATTATCAAACTGCGGGTCAAATATATCCGCCCTGAAAACTCTGTCCGGAAACTGAGCGTTCTGGAAAAGATTTTTGAAAACAGCCTGTCCTGTTTTGCCGAATCCGACGATAACAGCATGAAAATCATTCTGAGCCTCACCACAGGCATTGAACTCCATGATATCACATGGAGGATAACTATGTACAAGACTTCTTGCAGTCAGATAAGGATGGTCGAGTATCTGAACACTGTCAAATGCACTCTGGAACTGTCCGCCGTCGGTTGTCTTCATGTCGGCTATAATTGTTATAGCAGAATCTGTATTCTTATATTCAGATAATATTTTCCCTGCCTTTTCAGCATAGAAAACATTTTCGTCATCATCTTTACTGACACAATAAATCTGAAATGATTTTCTGCCTGATTTTACAAATTTTCTTATAACACTTTCAGCTTCTGACTCATCTGAAAGTACAAGCCAGCCTTTATTTGATGCTTTTTTTGCAAGTGATGCATCGGCTTTGTCATCAAAAAATATTACCGCTCTCTTTTTATTATCCTTAATGATTTCATCTGCAAGCGAAAGAGAATCATCGTTCAGTCCGTACATAAAAACCATATTACTGTAAAATCTGCTCTTTATCTGCCCGAACTTCTTAAGTGCTTTTGTTCCGATAGAAGCAAGAATCGCATTTGCAGTAACATAAAGTGCAGCTGCATGTACCAGCCAGAATAAAGCACAAACCCATTCAGACGTCATATACGGTGCATCCTTTATTGCGCTGTATTCATTTTTTCCAAGAAACATACTTAATACTGCTAAAACTGTACGGATTATTATCTGCAGCGGATTGTTCAGCACAACCGAAAATCCATATCCATATATTATCAAACCAGCTAATCCTGCAACTGACAGAATATAATTTGTCTTTTTAAATTTATTATTTCCGTTCTCGGCAAATAATACTACTACCCCTGTAAAAATACAAAATGAAATGAATATGTTTATAAATACTGATATCATACCACATTTACCTCCTGATATTGAATTATTAACCTGTTAAGTATAGCATATTTACAAAAATTTTTCAACAATACAACAAAAATCCCCTCTGCAACTGCAAAGGGGAGAAAAAATTATTTATTCAATTTCCTGACATATATAACCGATACAGTTATAAGAATCACACCGGCAATCAGTGACACGCTCCCAAAAACAAGCGCGCTGTTTACTATAGATTTAAGAGTTTCAGTAATCAGTGTGAATACTGTATAATCTTTTATGGTAAACTTCATAATCAGACCACTTGCAAGGACATATGCTGATGGTGCAGCTGATATTAATCCTGCTGAGAACAGCGATACTCCTGTCCAGTAAACCGGGCTTCCGAATACAATGAGAAGGACAAGAAGAACTGCATCTGCTATGAATGCATAAGTTCTCAGTGTATTAAGCAGAGGACGATATTTTACAGTTGCAGGCCACAGTGATGTTTTTCTGACTGTTTCAAAGTGGAATACATCAATAACAGAGGCTGTAACTGATCTGGCGTTGTCAACTGATGCCTGAAGGCGCTGATTATATATATCATCTTTTATTACGTGCTTTTCAGCAGCATACTGTTCAAAGTATTCTGTAATCTTTTCATCAAAAGCAGAATAATCCGCAGAAGGCTGAGCATTTTCATCTTCCATAAGTGCGAAAATATAGTCAACCTGACTGAAAACTGCATCACTTACCCACCGCTCAGACACTGCACTTTTATAAACATCTGCAGGTACTGAAGTCTGAACGGAAAGTTCATCATATTTTTTCATCAGGTCATTATATACGCTGCCTGCTGTACCGCATTTTTCAAGTCTGCCCTTCAGATAATCAGGTGAATCTGCCGCAGAGCATGCAAAGCAGAGCACTGCTGTTCCTATGATTCCAAAAACAAGCAGGACTGAGACAAGTATGCTCAGAACCATTCTTGCTGTTCCTTTATTTTTCATCACTCTGCCTCCTTTGTGCTCTTATAGAATTCCTTTTTCTCAAGTGTGCAGACTGCACCTACTCTGATATCGGATTCTGAAAGGAGGTTCATCTCGCAAGTGTAAAGAGTCAGAATATCTTCATCTTTCATCTTGATATAACTCTTGTCTGATGACTTAAAGCTGATAAGATCTCTTACTTTATATGTAAAGCGTCCGTAATCTGTGTAGAGTATTACTTCATCATCTTTTTTTATATCGGAAAGATTACTGAAAAAAGTATTTACGTGGGCGCTGATAACTGTATTTCCGGATGCGCCGATAAGTGCGGATGAAGGTGAATTGACTGCGCCCTTTTCAAGCAGTTCCGTACCGCAGCCCCAGTATACCGGTACAAACATATTTAATGCCTTGCATTCAAGAACCGCATACTGTGTACCATACTCTGTGAGAACAGGCTTACCTTCTTCGGTAGTTTCACCGCTGTAGTCTGTTTTTATATCGGTTTCAACTATATTGAGTCCTGCTATACCGCCACTCTGTGGTATAGTCTTGTTTTCATCCATAAAAGCAACACTGTACCATGTTTTTATCTTTTCAGACGGACCGATAAGAGCAAGCGCTATCGACGCACTGCAAAGAACAGTAATAAATACCGGAGTGAGAATCTGCACAGCTACAGGAATTTTTTTTCTTTCCTTTTTTTCTGCCATTACCTTACCTGCACTTTCTTACAAGCATAATTAAACCGGCTGCTGAAAGAAGAATAAGTCCACCAAAAGCAGCAATCGGAATGAGATAAGGCTTACCTGTTTTTTCAACGGAATCTCCCAGAACTGTAACACCCACAAGTGAACCGCTCTCGTCACGTGCGCTGAGCATTATCGCACCGTCAGATACATTTTCAATTGAGAACTCATAACCAAAGGCATCTCCTACTCCAAGCATTCCTGAAATAAGCTCAACCTGCTTTGAAGGATCCAGTTCTTTTACAAGCTGATTCTTTTCTTCATTTGTCATGAGGTCAAGATATTCCTTTTTATCCTCAGACGGAAGCGAACTGACATAATCCTGCTTGTCATGAACATCCATCTCAATAAATTCATCTTCTTCTATACGTTCAGGTTCATTAGCTGTTTCACCGGTCTCTGAGGATTCAGGAGAATCACCGCCGCCTATTACATCCTCACGATTTGCATAGTAAGACGCAAGATATGCTATTGCCTGATCACACTGTTCGGAAGTATAGGTTCCGCCACTGCCCATGTTTATATAGTACTGAACCTGTTCTTCAGGCATTCCGACAGATCGTGCATATGCAATTACATCATCAACTGAAGTTGCAGATATTTTCTCCGGACATGAAACTGAACACATTCCTAAAGCTATGCCCAAACCCAGAACCGCTGCAATAATTTTTCTGTTTTTCATTACGTTTTCTTCCTTTCTTTATTTCATACTGAGGAAATCAGTTATTCAAAGGATAACACAAAACCAGATATTTGTCAAGTTGAAAAAAATTGAAATTATACAAAAAAACAGTCCCTGAAGGACTGTCTTTTTTATTTATTCTACTGTTACACTCTTTGCAAGATTTCGCGGCTTGTCAACATCGTACCCTCTTGCAACAGAAATATAGTATCCGAGGAGCTGAAGAGGAATTACTGACAGGCTTCCTGCGAAAAGCGGGTCTGTATTAGGGATATAAACTGTAAAGTCTGCTGTATCCTCCATACTGTAATTGCCGTATGTAGTAAGTCCCATAAGGTATGCGCCGCGGCTCTTTACTTCAACCATATTGCTTACTGTCTTTTCGTAAAGTTCAGGCTGGGTGTTTACACCGATAACAAGTGTTCCGTTTTCGATAAGACTTATCGGACCGTGCTTAAGTTCACCTGCAGCATATGCCTCAGAGTGAATATAGCTTATCTCCTTCATCTTGAGTGAGCCTTCCATGCCGATTGCGTAGTCAATTCCGCGTCCGATAAAGAATGCATCGTCAACAGCTGCCACCTTGGCACTGAACCACTGAATTCTCTCCTTGTCTTCAAGAATTCTTGAAATCTTATCAGGAATTGTATTAATCTCATCAAGCAGTTCCTTGTATCTTTCATCTGTAATCTCTTCTCTTGCCTTTGCAAAGCCAATAGCAAGAAGATATGCAGCAACAAGCTGTGTGGAATATGCCTTTGTTGTGGCAACTGAGATTTCAGGACCGGCAAGTGTGTAGAATACATTGTCAGCTTCTCTTGCGATTGATGAACCGACAACATTTACGATACCAAGTGTCTTGATTCCATTCTCCTTTGCCTCTCTCAGTGCTGCAAGGCTGTCTGCTGTCTCACCTGACTGGCTGATAATAATAACAAGGCTGTCCTTTACAAATTTCATTTTTCTGTATCTGAACTCTGATGCCAGCTCTACTCTTACAGGAAGAGACGTAAGTTCTTCAATAACATACTGTGCTGCCATACCAACATGATATGCTGAACCGCATGCCACTATATAAATCTGACTGATATTTTTCATCTCTTCATCAGTAAGATTGATGTTTTCAAAATTTATTCTGCCCTTCTTGACAACAGACTTGATTGTATCTGCAATTACCTTTGGCTGTTCGTGAATTTCCTTAAGCATGAAGTGCTCATAACCGCCTTTTTCTGCAGCTTCAGCATCCCACTTAATCTCTGTAAGTGTCTTGGTAATCTCTTCACGGTCGATATTGTAGAATGTTACGCTTCCTTTTTCGAGCTTTGCTATCTCAAGATTGCCGATATAGTAAACATTTCTGGTGTATTTTAATATAGCAGGAACATCTGAAGCAACATATGTCTGACCATCAGAAACACCGATAATCATAGGACTGTCCTTACGCGCAGTATAAATCTGTCCCGGGTAATCTTTGAACATTACACACAAAGCATATGAACCGCGTATACGCATCATTGCTCTTGCAATGGAGTCAACCGGTCCGAGGTTGTATTTTTTATAGTAGTAGTCAATAAGCTTGACTGCTGCTTCAGTATCTGTCTGGGATTTGAAGGTATAGCCGCTCTTTGAAAGCTTTTCCTTAATCTCCTGGAAATTTTCAATGATACCGTTATGTACAGCAACGACATTTTCGTCGTCACTTGCATGTGGATGAGCATTTAATACTGATGGCTCACCGTGTGTTGCCCATCTTGTATGACCGATTCCGCATGTTCCCTTTACTGCATTGCCGTGGTCAGTCATTTCGATAAGAGATTTTAATTTGCCCTTTGCCTTTACTACTTCAAAATCCTTGTCACCGTCACGCACTGCGATTCCGGCGCTGTCATAGCCTCTGTATTCAAGTTTTGAGAGACCATCGAGCAGTATTGGGGCTGCTACTGAATTACCTGTAAAACCTACTATTCCGCACATAATTTTTTCCTTTCAATTTTGTAAATAATAGTTTTAAATATATATAAGATGATATTTTACCTGATAAAATCATGTAAACAAATTAGTAAACCAACTATTAAGACTGGCACAAAATATTATACAAATTTTATACTATACCCCTTAATTTTATCACAACAATAAATTAAAGTCAATAGAAATCAGAAGTTTTGTGTACAGAGGGAAATCTTATCCATATTTTAAAAAATTATTGTTAAAAACATATTGACAAATAAGAATTTTTTTATTATAATATAAGCTATAAATATACAAAATACATGTTAGCGGAGCAGAACACTCCCCCATAAAAAGGGGGGAATTATTCGGGCTCTATTTTTTTTATTTTCAAAAATTAATCTCTCTGTCCGGATTATTAGGGACAGAGAGATTTTTGGTATTTTCGCGATTTTCGTGCTCAGCTTTTACGCTTTGCTCTTCTTGTTGCGTTTATTCCGAATACGGCTGCTGCGCAAATGGCGACAGCGGCAAGAATTTTTCTGAATATCGGTTTGTGAATAATTACGCGGAAGCGGCTGGTTGATATGAGGATGTTATCCACATTCGTCACGCCTTCATTTCCGGCGATATCCGATAAAACCACCTTAACATTCTGTACATCGTCCGATGCGGAAAGATTAAAGCGGCAGGTACCGTTTTCCACTTTTATAACATCATTTATCAGTTCTTCATTTACATATACATCAAGTGAAGTGAGCATCGTGTTGTCTTCACACAGAATCTCAGCTTCAAGGCTGTCCGTTCTGTATGCTCCGCCGCTCTCTATATTTACAGGCACGCATTTAGGAGGTGTCTGGTCAACACCGAATTTGAGAAGTGCGCTTTTTTCTTCTATAGAGTTTGCATTTCTGTTTCCTGCTGCGTCTTCTGAAAGAATTACTACCTGATATGCAGCATCATCTGCAAAGTTCTCCGATTTGATTGTGTACTTATAATCGTACCAGTTTTCTTCTCCTCCTGTACATTCAACAGTATAATCCTTATCTCTGGTAAGCTCTGTGATCTCCGCATCTCTGATTACCTGTATCCTGGTTTTATCCATGAGAAGAGTGTCAGCATTTATCTCATGAAGAATAATGTCAACCGGCTTGTTTATGTAGGTATTTGCCAGTATCAGCGTATTTTCATCAAATACATAAGTCGAGCCGAATCTGTTTACGGAAAACACCAGCGTTTCGGAAGTCTGGTTTTCAGCCTTGTCTTCTGCTTTCACTGTTACAGTATAGATATCATCTGTTTCCTTTTCTTTTGTAAATTCACTGAATCTAAAAACATATCCACCCGAAGTGCGTTCAAGTATTCCGGCGCTCTCAGTTATATCTCCGCGCTTTGCTCCGGTAACCTTTATACTTATCCTGTCACTCGTAATATTCTCATCCCGGATAAATACACTTAAATTAACTTCTCCGTTGTTTGCACTCCTGTTTTTCACTCCGTCAAATATTATTTCCGGAGCCGTACTGTCTACGATAAAACTTTCGCTGTACCCGTCAAATGTGTTTCCTGCAGCGTCCTCACCTTCTATGCTAATCGTATACTGAGCATTTTCGCTGAAAGTAAGAACAGCAGTGTGAACATCACCGTTTGAATTGAATCCGGATATTTTCGGGAAATTCTCTTCGCTGCCATTTACCGTCCCGCTTATCTTTATCCTTGAAGCGTCAAAATTGTGTTCAGTTATCTTTACAGTTACTGTTCTGCTTCCGCTGAAATACTGTCCGTTTACCTTTTCAGCACCTGATGACAATACCTCAAGTACCGGAGCTGTTCTGTCGATTATAAATTTTTCAGAGGAATAACCCTGTGCCTTGTTGTCACACAGATCTGAGCCGTTAACACCTAAAGTATACTCACCGTTTCCTGAAAATGTCACTGTCATTCTGTATACTGCACTGTCCGTACCTTCCGTTCCGGAAACAAGTTTCCACTGCCCGTATGATACTCCGCCTTCATCGCCTTCCACACTTACATTCATTCTGCCCGAATCAAAGTTTCTCTCCCGGACACTGATATGTGCTGTGCGCGCTGTGCTGTAGATACCTGATTTGCTGTCTGAAACAGCTTCATCCCATGATACACTGACTGCAGGTGCATCCCTGTCTATGCTGAACACCTTTGTATCTTCGGAAATATTGCCTGAGTTGTCAGTCATTCGAATTTTGATTTCAGAGGCATTTTTATTTGAAGCTGAATTCAGTTTTCCGTTAAGGGAAAGAACAAGATTTTTTTCAGTTTCTGAAACAGTGAAGTTTTCAGCGTTATCTCCTGTTATTTTTCCATCACTGCTGACGATTATCTGCTTCCATACATTTTCACCGTATTCGTTCTGATTCCACTCCACCTTGTTTATTCCCGAGAAGCTGTCTTTGAGAATTATTTCAGCTGCGGTATCCCCGCTGTAAAGCGGTAATCCGTTACGGTCAGTATACTGTGTCTCAGGGAGTTTTACTGAAACAGAGGAGGTTCCGTCATGACGGCTGCTGTTTTCCGTGATAAATCCGGACGGTGTGTATTTTTCTGAAATATTGCCTGTGTTGTCGGCCGCTTCGATAACGATATATCCGCGGAATCCTTCAGGTACAGTAAAGGAGCTGCTGTATTCGTCATTTTCATATCTGAAATCCTTAATGACATTTTCCTGAACAGGTGTTCCGTCCATACTGCAGAGGGAAACCGTTATTCTGTTCAAACCTGAACTTGCATTTTCATCCTTTGCATAAACTGTTACAGCACATTCATCCCTGAAAAAATAACCATAAGGCAGTGCATATACGCCGTTTAAAATACTCAGAGGAACTGAACCGATTCCTTCTATGCTGATTCCCGTTATCTCAGGTGCCGTTCTGTCGACAAATACTGTTTTCAGGTATTCTGTACTGTTACCAGCATTGTCTTCAGCTCTGAGACGAATATCATATTTTCCGTCGTTCTCCTCTGCATCGACTGTGCTGAATATGTAGTCTGAAGATGAAATCATTCTGTCAGAATCCCTGTAATCCTCAGAAATAATATTTTTTCCGTTTATATCAGCCTGGAAACTTTTTATACCTGAATAAACTCCCGACTGAATCACGTCCTCAGTGCTGAAATGAAGATTTACATCATCACTGTACCATACATTGTTCTCCGCATCAATGTATTTTACTATGCTGTCCGTTATACAGTCATTTATCTCCGGAGGAACACTCTCAAACATCAGCAGACTATTGTCCTTTGGAGAAAGCAGATAATCTGAAGTATATGTATTTCCGGCATTGTCTGTGAGAATCATCTTAAGCGTACCTGCAGATGAAAGACCGGTTTCAGGTGAGAAAGGAATTTCAAACTCTGCGACAGCTGATTTTTCCGAACTGAAATCACATTCGGTTTTTGTTCCGTTATAATAAAGTTCAGCTTTCATAAGCCCTGCCGACGGTTTTCCTTCAGGTTCGGAAACATTTACCCTTACCTTTGTTCCGTGGTTTAAAAATGTTCCGAAGGCTCTGTAGTTGTCGTTTTCATTTTCTATGCTGAAATATTTGTCGGCTTCCGGGGGATTTGCATCCACAAATACAGTCAGTGAAGCTGTTTCAGATTTATTTCCTGCAGCATCCTCCGCACAGACTTCAATCTGCAGTTTACCGTTGCTTTTCTTCAGATCTGTTTCGGCTATCTTAACTTTATTTGTCCCGTCGGTATAGAAAATCTCTGCAATATCAGGATCTTTTTCACTGTGCTCTGCTGTAATTGTAAAGTTGTCAGTTTTCTGCTGGAAAATATCCTCAGCCTTACCTGAGGAACCATTTACATCAAAGTGAAGGTATCTTATTCCCGAATTGACTTTTCCGAATTTATCATCAGCTGATATTCTGAATTCAGGTATTCTGCTGTACCAAGGGCTGCCGTCATTCCCTTTGTACACAGGTTCCGATGCGACCGAAACACTGACTTCAGGGTTTATTCTGTCCACAAGTGCAAATGTTGCCGACTCCGCACTTACTGCCGGATTTTCATCATCACTGTAATAGAAAAAATTATTATTTCCTGCTTTGTCACGAAGAATTATTTTTATTAGTGAACGCCAGTTGCTTTCGGCATTTAACGGAAGGCTGAATGAAGCACGACCTCCTTCTGATCTGTATCCGAACAGCTCATTATTTTTCAGTTCCTCAACGGTATACTGTTCAGAAAATGAACCATATTCCACCTGAACCGTATCTATCCCGGAGTAGTCATCAAAGGCTTCTACATCAAGATAAAATCTGTCATTTACTATATCGGATGAATTTCCGACAGCCGCCGTTTTTCCTCCGGCAGGATCATTGTAATGAACTGCGTTACGGATTTTCATCGATGAAACTACCGGGTCAGTCGTGTCTATCTTCAGTTCAAACGATTCCGGTTCCGATGTATTTCCGCACCGGTCTGAAGCAGTTACTGCTATGGATTTGTCTATACCTTTAAGGTCGCTGTTTACTGAAACAGCCACAGAAAATGTAAACTTATTTTCAGATTCTTCTCTAAGCGCCACAATATACGGAGAATTCTCTTCACTTACCGTTATCCATTCTCCCTCTTGCTTCTCGAATACAGTATCTCCCACAGTAATCTTTGTTATCTCAGAGGACACTCCATCAAGTCTGCTGTAAACAGTATTCAGCTCCTCGCCCGCTCCTTCCACCTGTGGAAACGATTCTGCATCATTTACATCAAGTGTGAAGTTATATACAAGTCTCGACCACTGAGAATTATCAAGGCCGTCATTCTTTGTATTTGTCAGTTTAATTTTCGGTGCATAATCATCGAAATAGAAATACATCGGTTCCTGAAGCATGTTGTGGAATTCGTTGTTTTCGTAGTAGAGGATGGATTTTAGGTTGAGGGCGGTGATGTCGTTGTTATAATTAACATATTGAAAATTATCAGAATTAGCATATGTTTTCTTTTTATATTCTGCATTATATGATATTTCATCATATAATGCCATATAAATTATAGAATTTATATGGTTGTATTTCACAAGATTTTGGATATATGAATCTTTTACTGTATATACTTTTTCACAATATTGAGAAACAATTTCGTTATTTATTTCATATTTTACTGATTGATCCATTATAATTTCTTTGTAATTCACCTTTGAAGATGAATTGAATAATAATTGAATCATATCATAAATTTTTCCTTCTTCAAGAATTTTCTTGGCATCAATCCACTGTTTGCCTTGATCATTCTCATATGAATCAATAATATATTTCGCTACACCATTTTCAAAAATAACAGGCGGAACATTGATAAAACATTCATTGTCTTTAACACTTGTTTCATACTCCAGTTTACCATAGAGTTTTTCAGTTTCCCCCTCTGAAATATAAGTTTCAACCCTTACACTGTCAGAGACAATCTTAAGCTCAAAACAGTATTCTTCTCCGTCAGTGAATTTTTCCTCAAGAGAATCAGTACTCAGAGAAACCGTTACATTTTTACCGTCACCTGTAATTTCCATCGGATATTTTTTATCGGTGCCCGTATTTCTGAGATCAGCTTCAACAATCTTGTACATACTGTTTTCATTCAGTTCAAATTCACCTTTAATTATCTGACTGTCAATCCAGAACCCTTTGTATTCAAAACCCTCAGATGAATTTATTTTCACACTCATATCCCTGTTCACCGGATATGAAACAGTAAACTCACTCTTACGAAGCGGAAAAACCATGTTTTCATTTTCATTCTGAACTACCAGACTGTACTTTTCACCTGCATTGCTTATATACGGAAGCACTTCACCTTTTAGCTTAAACATTGATGTTCCGTCAATAACCCATCCCTTAGAAGGCTGAATCCTCATCCATGAATTATATGCCACATACTTTCCGTCATAAAGCTCACCATCAGCAGGAACTATACTGATTTCCTGCATGGAAATGCCGCTGATGTCATAGCATTCTGTAAGACAAACCTCAGTAACATCATCCTGTGTTTTCACAGACTCAAGTCTGTATCTTACATCATCTGTGTCAATAAATATTTTTTCACCTGCCTCATAGGCATTCTGTTCCCAGAGACATTTTTCCGGTACCGTATCAGCTGCTGTTTCCGCAGTAATCTCTCCATCTGATATACCAGTTACAAAAATCTGTTTGAACAGCCTGTGAAAGATACCAAGAGGTTTCACATCAGATGTTCCGTTTACTTTAAAAATTATTTTTACAGTCTTTTTTTCATTGTTCTCCGGTTCTTCTTCCTCTGTTGTCTGTTCCGGTTCAGATGTTTCTGTAATCTCCTGAGTTACAGTTTCTGTGGTTTCTGTAAAATTAGTTTCTTCACTAACGGCTTCTGTAACTTCCTCTGCATAAATATAACCGTATGAAAGCGATGAAAATACAAATACCAGGGAGGTTACAAAGGCTGCTGTTTTTCTCAGTGTTTCTTTTTTATTTCTCAATTTTTCTTTCTCCTTGTTCTGTAAAGTATAAATAAAATTCCTGCAATAATCAATGCTGATACAGAGGCAGCTATAACAGCTGTTTTTCCTGACTTTCTTTCAGCCTGAGGGGCGGAAATATTTTCTGTTATCTCCGTTTCCGGTGTACTTACAGTTTCTGAACATATTGTTTCTGAAACTGTTGAGACTACTGTTTCTGAAACGGATGTGACCTCTGATGTTAACACTGTTTCCGAAACTGATACCGATGATGACACAGTTGTCTCCGTACTTTCTTTCGGGCTCTCCGTGTTTGCAGGCTGATTTTCACTCTGCTGAATGTTATTATTCTGTTCCTGCTGTACCGGCTGTTCTGTAGGCTGAGCAGGTTCAGGATTATTCTGTTCCGGTTCCTGTACCGGTGGTTGCTCCTGATGCTGTTCGCCTACTATTCTTATACCACCTGCTACTGGTTCTGCAAAGTTTTCTCGCCCCATTATTGTATCAAATGAATTCTCCCTGTTCAAATGAGAATCATAGTAATAATCAGTGTCTTGATAACTTAAAATAGGTCTTATATTATAATAATCTCCCGATTTACAATCATTTGGTATTTTCAATGTCATAAAATAAAGTACTCCATTATCTTCATATAATGAATCAATATCTCGATTATTAATTACACAATTAATTATTTTATTATTATTACACATATAATTATATGAGATACCAACATTATTTTCATTTAAAAATATTTTTAATTCATCATACTCAATCCTACTATCGAGTTCTATTAAAAACGACATCCCCAAAAACCCCGGATTATTCTCAATATTCACCCCTACCTGAACTTCCCTGTTCTCAGGTATCGAGTTTATATCCACTTCCACCGTATCCACTGAAAGTTTTACATCATAAATCTTTTCGCAGCATGCAGTATCCGCATGCATAAAAAAAGCCGGATATACAGCACCAGTGAAAAGTGCCAGTACCCCGGCCAATATTCTTCCTTTTTTCATCCTTATTTCCTTTCTTTTTCCCGCTCTCCCATGCATACTTTTATATTTTACCACAAAAAATATTCATCTTCAACACAAAAACTCAGTTTAATCTATTTAAAAACATATTTTTGTACAATGCTGATAATATCATACAAATTTTCTGTATATACATTGTATAATTAACAGTTTTGATATATATTATTTTTACCTGAATCGAGTAGGAGGCTAACCATTATTTGATTAGCCGACCTCTCACACCACCGTG
>JAUNJJ010000076.1 GCA_030533325.1 Oscillospiraceae bacterium | reverse complement strand
GCTCTTACCAAAATTGAAAATGAACTAAAACAAAATAATATACCTTATTATTTTAAAAGAACAGTTAATGATTTGGAATTTGAATCCGAATTTATGCAGATCTTTGATTTAGCTGTAAAAGTATATCAGAATCCAAAAGATGTTCTTCATTTTAAAGACCTTTGTGTAAAAGTTGGAAAAAAATATGATGCAAATATGTCTTTAAGTGAATGTTTGAACGATACAAGCTTTTATATCATCATAAATTCACTTGATGTATTATCCGAAAACATTTTTGATTTTGGAAAGGTTATCAAAAAACTCACGAATGAAATAGAAGATTTGGTATGTTCAGATGACGATAAATATTTAATTGTGAACGATATTGAAACATTAAATGTACACTGGAAAAAATACAAATCAATTATTCCAAGTGAAAACCGTTCGTTATCTTCATTCAGAAATTGTATTTCACTTGGTAAAACACAAGATAAATCAGCTGATAATGGTGTTGCATTGCTTACAGCACATATGTCAAAAGGATTGCAGTATGAAATTGTTTTTGTAGTAGGTTTGTGTGAAGGAACATTCCCTGATTACAGAGCTGTGCAGTCAAATAATCCTAAATCACTTGATCAGGAAAAGAACAATATGTATGTGGCAGTTACAAGAGCTAAAAGATTATGTTATCTTACTTATCCGAAGTATAAGCAGATGCCTTGGGGAAGTCAGAAATTTCAGGAAAAATCAAGATTTTTATCAGATATTAATTTTGAAGATGATGAAATGAATAAATTTTTAGAGGAGTACGAGGGTGGAAAAAATTAAAATGCAAACACTTGATATGTGTTGATGAGCAATTATTTGATTGAGGTTCAACAACTTTAATTGATGAATATAAATATGTCCGGATTTATGACCATTAATGGTGACACTCCTTCGACATTGCTCTAGATTAAGGAATTTACCACGGTTGGTATTGAAAAATTATATTTTTACATGGTAAATAAACTTGATGCTCTGGTTTTCAGTTAGAATATTCAGAAACATGTAGGCAGGCGGAGAAGTGCAGTGAAAAAAGGTAACCAGTTGAATAAGCAAAGGTGACAAGTAATTAAAACAGATAAAATATCAAACTGATAAGAAATAGAAAGCAATTAATCTTGTAGTTACTGATAAGCCAACTTGCATTGAAAAAATAATTCCTCCCAAATGCAAGAAAATTTTATTTGGTATATTGCAATCGAATTTCCGAAACACTGTTTCGGAAATTTACGAATCGTTTATAAAATAGAGGCTTCACATTCAGGTTGGAGTATTCGTACTCTACAGAGACAGTATACCTATGTTAAGTGAGTTGCCTTGGAAACAGATGATTACAGCAATAAATATAAGGAGACACATCAATGAGCCTACTCAACATTTTCAAAAAGAAAAACACAGAATCAGAGCCGGAAAACAATCAGAACACCCTTGAACAGGACATCAAAGCATCCTGCGAATGGGTTATCAGAGCACTTAACTCTTCCGGCTACAAAGCCGACTATACGCTTGAGAGCATGAAGGAAGTTGACAGATTTTTCGATGAACAGAATACCCCGGACGGAATTCTGTCAAAAAACAAAGGACAGATACTTTTCGCCCTGGCATCATATATCGGAGAAACTGTTATAAAACTGTACGGCGGCAAGTGGGTTATCGACGAGGATGATCCGGACAATGAAATAAATATGGCTGTGCATACAAGCAGCGGAACCGTTCTCTGGCCTGCAAAACGCTGTATGAAACGATATACTAACGGTGCTGAAGACAGCATTTATGCTTATGTTTACACACTAAACAAATAATAATACTGCACTGGAATTTACAGAGGAGAATGAGTCTGCTATGAAAACATTTCCGTCAGATGAGTTATTCAGCAATCTTTTCGTTACTGAAGTAAGAATTGATAAGAAAATACCATCTCAGAACTATCTTTCTGAACTTCCTGTAATTAAATATCTGCGTAAAATGGAAGGCATTAAATTTAATTCTTCAGTAACTTTTTTTGTAGGTGAGAACGGAACAGGGAAGTCAACTCTTATTGAAGGAAATGTTCAGAGAAGAAGATGATTGAACTGAAAGACGGTACTCACGTTATCGCACCCTGTCCGACAGGCTGGGGTATTCCTGTAAGTGATACAGTGGAAGCAGCAAGAGAAATAGTCGACTGCGGACTCTGGTACCTTGCGGAATATGAAAACGGTGAATACACGATAAACCATAATCCTAATAAATTTACAAGCGTATCTGATTACCTGAAGAAGCCGGGAAGATGTTACATGCATAGATTCTTCTGTCAAAATGTCACCGGAATCTGGCGTTAAATCTTCACTGTCAAAATTAAATTTCACAGAACTATTGAATTTAAATGAAAAATCGTTTATAATATTAATCATGAGAGCTTCTCCTTTGTTTTATTGTCTTTTTGTCATTTCAATTATAACAAATTTGAAGCTCTTTTTCTATGCCTTGGCTTCACTCTTTAGGTGAAACCGGAAAAACTTTTTAAAATACGTAATTATGTGGTTTAGAAGATCTTTCTTAGGCCACGATGAATGATTTAAGATAAAATATCCATAATTGTAATAATATTAAATTTTTAAGATTCTCTTAATTTTGAAAGCTCAAAATGATAGTTTTGACGCTTAGTTCATAGTATTTGTAAATATTGACTCATGAGGTATAACAATGATTATAAGAAAACTGGAATTAGAAAACTATACAGTCTTCAGTGAAACAAAAATAGAGTTTTCAAAAGGAATAAATATTCTTATCGGTGAAAACGGAACCGGTAAAACACATGTAATGAAAGTTTTATATTCAGCAGCACAGTCTGTTGACAGTAAAACTTCATTTCCACATAAGCTTGCACGAACAATGCTTCCGGATGATTATAAACTGTCACAGCTTGTATCAAAAGGAAGAAAATCTGAAAACACAAAGGCAGCAGTGTTTGCACAGACATCAAAAGAACTGTTTGAAAAGGTTTTGATAAAGTTCAATACTGATACCAAAGGCTTTGATGCAAAGGTGCATAACGAACATGAATGGAAAAAGACTTTTGCTGGAAGTAACAGTGTGTACATTCCTGCTAAGGAAATTCTTTCGAACTGTTATAACCTTGTTTCTGCCGTGGAAAGGGACAATGTTCGTTTTGACGATACTTATACTGATTTACTTCATATGGCTAGTGTTGATGTATCAGATGACAGTAACACAAAAGAACTTGATTTAATGCTCGATAAGATTGAAAAAGTTATAGGTGGAAAAGTTATTTATGACAAGCAGAAGGATCAGTATTATCTCAAAGGGCAGAGCAAGCAGGAGTTCAACCTTGTTGCTGAAGGAATCAGAAAAATGGCACTTCTCTGGCAACTTGTAAAGCAGGGAGCGTTAAAAAACGGAGATATTCTTTTCTGGGATGAGCCAGAATCTAATATTAATCCGGAACATATTCCGATTATAGTTGAAACTTTGCTTGAACTTCAGAGAAATGGAATACAGATTTTTATTTCAACTCACAGTTATATTCTTGCAAAGTACTTTGAAATACGCAGTAAAGATAGCGATGATATTTTATACCTTTCTTTAAATAAAGAAAAGAAATTTGTTAGCGTTGAATCTTCAGAAAAATTTTCTGAACTAAAGAACAATGTACTGATTTCTTCTTTTGACAAACTTCTTGATGAAGTATATAACGTGGAGGTCCGCGGATAATGGTGTTTACAGAAGAAAACGGATACTATGAAATTGACTGCAGAAAAGCTGTATGGGCTACGGATGAACATCATAAACTGTATCATGACCATACAGCCACAATGCTTTCAGATGTTGACTGGATTATTGAAACAAGAGACAAAGTGTTATTTGTAGAATATAAAAATGGTAATGTGTATTCATCAAATCAGAGTTTTAATCCATGTGACGAGAAGAATATCAACAAGGTTGCAAAGAAATACTATGACTCTCTTCATTATGCAAGTATGATGAAAAAGAACAAAATGATTGATTATATCTACATTCTGGAATTTCCCGGAGATGATAAAGCTTTGCGAAATTCTCTCAGGATTAAAATTGCCAGGAAGCTTCCATTTCGTCTTCAGAATGCTGTTTCCGGAAAAAAACTGATAAATAATTTTTCAATAGTCTCCATAAGTGAATGGAATAAGAACTATCCGGACTTTCCGATAACCAGAACAGATAAACCGTTCAAATAAAGTACATAAGAAAAAAAGAAAATCGCAAGAATATATATAGAGGAAAGCCAATGTTAAAACTATCAAAAGGATTCAAAGTAGCAAGAAACGAAGAACTTCATGAAGGATATAAAATAGAATCAGACGGTTCTTTCATTGCTAATGTAAATGCTGATAAAGTGTCAGACGTTCTTCATCATTTCATAGCCCTTCATAATGTTTACCTTGTACATCCATTTCCCGCAGTTACTCCGTGCATTTCTGCTGTGGACAAATATGAAAAGGAGATAAAGCGATGCCTGATAGGAAAGCAGTGCCGGTAGGCGTTGAAGATTTTAAGACACTTGTAGACAAAGACTATTTTTTTATTGATAAGACACTTCTTATAAAGGCCATAATCGATGAAGGTGTAATTGCAAGTCTCATCACAAGACCGAGACGATTCGGCAAGACACTGAATATGAGTATGATTCAGAGATACTTTGAGAAGACAGAGGAGAGCAATTCATATCTGTTTGACGGATTAAAGATAAGTTCAGCAGGGGAGAAATATCTTAAGCATCAGGGACAGTACCCTGTGATTACAATATCACTGAAAGATATGAAACAGGCGAACTATGAACTTGCCTGTGCAAAGTATAAGAGAATTGTTTCCAATGAATTTAAAAGACATGATTATCTTAAGGATTCGCCGTATCTGGATGAAGAAGAAAAGGAAGAATTCGCTTTGATAAAGAGCAGAAAAGAAGATGATGAATCATTAATATCTGCTTTACAGTTTCTTTCATTCTGTCTTAAAAAGCATTTTCAGAAAAATGTTATTGTTCTTATAGATGAATATGATGTACCTCTTGAAAATGCATATTTTAAGGGTTTTTACGAAAAGATGGTTGACCTGATACGCAGCGTGTTCGAAACTGTGCTGAAAACAAATCCGTTCCTTGAATTTGCTGTTCTTACAGGATGCCTGAGAATATCAAAGGAAAGTATTTTTACAGGACTTAACAATCTTGAAGTATATCCTGTTACAGACCACAGACTTTCAGAATATTACGGATTTACCCGGACTGAAGTTGAATCCATTGCAGAGTATTACAATCTTACGGACAGACTTGATGAGATGAAGACATGGTATGACGGATACCTTTTCGGAAAAACTGAAATATATAATTCCTGGAGTATTGTAAAATATATCAGCTCGGCCAAAAGCGGAAATGATATATCATGCCGGTCATACTGGATAAACACAAGTTCAAACAGTATTATTCACCAGCTGGTAGAACAGTCGGATGAAAATACCAGACAGAAAATAGAAGATCTGATATCAGGCGGAAGTATAAAGGCTGTAATAAACGAAAATTCAGTATATTCAGATTTGGATGTGAATAACGATTCGATATGGAGTTTTCTCCTTTTCACAGGATATCTTAAGCAGGTTAATACTGAATTCATAAATAATAGGATTGTTTCAGAAATGGTAATACCAAATCTTGAAGTTCTTACAGTTTATGAGGATACTATACAGAACTGGTTTAAAAATTTAGTAGAGCGTGACGGAACAGAAGCAATTCTTAAAGCGATGCTTGAAGAAAAACCTGAAGAGGTTGAAAAAGAAATCAACAGGTGGCTTCAGAAAAGTATCAGCTATCATGATACACTTGAAAATTTTTATCATGGTTTCCTTGTCGGGCTGCTTGAAGGAATCAAAGGTTATGAAGTAAAATCCAACCGTGAAAACAGGGACGGAAGGACAGATATAACCGTCTGTGAAAGATACAACAGAAAAGCAGCAATAGTTATTGAGATAAAACCGGCAGATACATTTAAGCAGCTTATGTCTCAGTGCGATAATGCGGTTAAGCAGATTCGTGATAACAAATACGCTGAACAGTTTACAGATGACTGCTATCAGAAGGTAATAAGCTGCGGAATAGCGTTTTACGGAAAGACCTGCAGGGTAAAGATGGGCAAGACGCTTTACTGGAGTGAGGGATGATTCAGCAAAATTCAGACAGGAGCTGATTTGCTTATTACACAGGGCAAAAAGATGAATCATCAAAGGGTAGTCAAAAACAATTGAAAAACGGCTTTCTGAAAAGAAAAAACGCTTCACTTTCCGGTATCATAAAATCGGAGAGTGAAGCGTTTTTTGTTATTCTAAAATCAACTATGAATCACATATTTTAATGTTTGTTACGTGACATAAAAGGATCCTTTACAAGAACATAAACAACCCATACAACAAGTGCCAGAACGGTAACTGAAAGTCCAAGAAATGTATCGTTGAGCATTTCAGCGGCTGAAGGTTGAAAGAATGCTGCGCCTGTTTCAAAGTATTCAGCTGCGGCATCGACAAGCCACATCAGTGATGCACCCCAGAACATATAGCAGAGAATACTGCATTTCATTTCTCTTGCAGATTTGTTTGTATACCAGATCAGTGTAGATATTACAGCAGCAGTCATGGTTATAAGCAAAGTCATGAATCTGCCTCCTTAAAGTCAGTACTTTTGGAATCTCTTTCTTTTATTATTTTTTCAATAATGACACTGACTGCCCATGTAACTGTAACAACTGCAGCCATAGCCACACCTGAAGTTGACATCTCATACAGCATTGTACGGGCTGATTCGGATTCTGCCGCTGCAGTCAGAAAAGGGGGAGAAAGCCGTATTTCTCCGTGCCAGAAATGTTCGAAAGCAAGGAGACCGGAACCGCCCCACAGCAAACCGTTAAGTCTGTCAAGGCGGTTGCTGAAACTTACATCTGTTTTTTCCGTTTCGTGTTTTTTATTTTTTATAACCTTTGATAATAGAGTAGTTGCAACAGCTTCGGTTGCAGGTACGATAAAGCATGCCATAATTATTTTCCTCCGTTTATTACTTATCCCAGCCAAGCTTTCTTCGTTTTTCCTTCATATCGGAAATGATTTTTTCTGCAAGAGCAACAGGATCTGTATCTACATTCATAGTTGAGCCAAGAATGTCCAGAGTTCCGTATTTTAAGAACTCTATAACATTTTTTGAACCGAAAATCTGTGCTTCAACACAGTGGTATGAACTGATTCCGTTCAGTCTGAATCCGAGTGCTGCATCAATGCCTTTTTCGTTGCCCCACTCAGGTGATGAAAATGCAAAAGGAAGTTCGTACATATTGTGTCCGAGCTCATTTGCCACGCCTGCAAAAATTCCGCTTGAACGTGTGTTGTCGATACACTCACCGACATGCCATACAGGAGGCAGATCAGGTTCGAGGAATTCTCTCAGACTTTCGCCGGCTTTTTCTTTTCCTGAAACTGCACAGTATCCGAGTTTCATTAACGGGAATGATGCACATCCGTTTGAAAGTATAAGTACATTGTTTTTCAGAAGTGTGTCTGCAACATCAACTATGCATTTTTCATAGAGAACTTTTGGATTGTTACAGCCAACCATATTTACGATACCAAGAATCTTTCCGCTCTTAACTGCATCGGCAAGCGGTTTCATGCTGCCAAAACGTCTGTGAATATATTCAACGGAAAATCCGACTTCGGCTTCAACTTCATAAGGCGGAATGTATACAGGCATTCCTTTTCTTGATTCAAAGCTTTCAATCGCTCTTCTGACTATTTTTTCTGCAAGTATCTTTGTTTCACCGATATTTGAATGGTGATGATCATATTCAAAACGTTCAGCACCCGGAAGTCTTGCTGATTCACTTGTAGTAACGACAACGGTTTTAAAGCATTTTGCTACCTCCATGATTGACGGGAAGACATCCTGAACGTCGGCAACCCATAAATCAAGCGCACCTGTTCCGAGTACGAGTTCTGCAGAAACTGCGTTTGAAAGAGGAATTACACCACTGTATCTGTACATTGCTGAAAGTCCCGAACAGCATATTCCGTAAAATCTGATTCCTTTTGCACCTTTTGACTTTGCAAGTTCAATCAGATCTTCACGTTTTCCGGCTTCAACTATCTGACTCACAAGCAGAGGCAGATGGCCGTGAACGGCGATATTTACATAACCTTTTTCAAGAGCACCGATATTTACCTTTGAAGTAACCCTGTCACCAACTCCAAAAAGTGCGTCTGTGGCTATAGATGCACCTACAACTCCTGAAAATGTAAATGCAAGTCCGCATCTTAAGAACTGCTGCATTACTGATTTCCAGTCACCGTCAGTTGCACATCCTGATTTGTGATAGGCTTCAAATACCTCATGATAGGCACTTACCGGGAGAATATCAAGGTCTTTCCATGCTTTCTGACGTTCAGGCAGTGCACATGCTGAAATGGTTTTGTATTCATCAGGCACACTCCTTGAGAGATCGTCAAGCAGGGCATCCGCAAGATCCTTTGCAACATTTTTCAGCTGCCGGTTTTTCTGCTTAATACCAAATGCTTCAGTATTGTAGCAAATCAAATTTATTTATGCGTTCACTATAACATAACATAACATTCAGAGAAGTGGACGGTGAATCTTTGGAACTTATGCTTGAAACAGTAGACGTGTGTATATTATCTGGGTCTGCATGTAGGAGTCATGAAACAAGCAAAGTCACGTACTAAAGGCTATGGGATTAAGCGATAAAGATGTTCACAACTCTGTGAAAGTATTATTCTCAAGGATTAACTTATTATCAGATATAGAAATAGGTGCTAAAGATATGGTGAGATGTGTAAATTTATTGTGCAATATTAGATGAAATATATTTGCAGAGTTTGACACAATGATTTAATCGTGATATAATAATTCTATTAACTAATAGAGGAGATAGTGCATTTGAATAATTTCATAAATGATTGGATAGACGAACTTCCAGATGATATTAAGTCTGGGTTTTTAAAATACTTTGAAAATGAAAAGAACAAAAACAGAATGGTTGATGTTAATAAACTAAAATCGTTTATTGATTCAGCTAATAAAATCAAGTCATACTTTTCTGAGAATTCAGTTGACGGGTTCAAGTTTGATATTAAATTAAATCCTAAATGCAGCGACATAGGAAGAGTTATCGTGAGCTTTAATGCAGCACATCTTGATACAATGGTTGACATTAAAGATTTATCTGACAATTTTTCTTATATTGAGGTGGCCTTAATGAATGATAATAAAGTTCAGCTTGAATTCGGAATGAGAAATTTACTCAAAGAAGTATAAGGAGGATTTTGTTAGTGAATAGTGTACGCAGTATAGTAGAAAGTAAGATGTCAGAATATGGATTAGAATCTGATGATGTTATCGAAATTTGTAAATCAATAGATGAACATATGAATTATACGATAGAAGCTGCAGACTGTAAGATAGTAGAAGGATGCATGGTTGAAATAATGGTTGGAATTTACTATGCAGAGATTGACTTAGAAAGCGAAGGCTGTGAGTGGATATCAGATATATTTGATAAGGCTTTTTGTGTAGACATATACACTGTTGATAATAACGAAGGAGGTAAGATGGTGGTTTTTAATGTTAAGGTAGGTGTTCAATTTGAATAACACAAGAAGATAGGTAACGTAGTAAATAGCCTTAAAAACATGAGAGATATAGTAGATGGGATTCTAAGTGAAGAACAGGAAGTATTTGATAACACCCCAGAAAATTTTCAAGACTCTTATAAAGGAGAGAAGATGCAGGAATCAATAAGTCAGTTAGAAGATTCGGTAGAAAACATCGAATATGCAATAGAAGCTCTTGAGGCGGCGAGCACGTGAACTTTATACTTGCATTGATTGGAATATTTATATACATCGCAATTTCGTATTATCAAAAGTATGTATCGGAAGTGAATATTGCGAAATGTAAATATGACTATATGTATAGAAGCATCGAATATAATGACTAGGTTAAAAGTATTACTGATGTGGACTTAGAAAAGTCTATATCTAAGTATGTTATTGAATACGGAAATGAAAGTGAAATATATAACAAATTGTTCCCAATAGTAAATTCGTTTGAGCATTTCGATAAGGAATTTAAAGATGACTTCGAATTTAAAAATTATATGATATGCACACATAGACTTATGATTGAAAGAATACTTATGGCTCTTAATGGCAAACTTCTTGAGCACGATGCTTTATTTGGGATCAGGTCTCTTGCGGTATATGATTCAGAGGTTAGAAAGAAGTGGCACATAAATAACGACTTAATGTTATGGATAGATGATAGACTTCATGAGCATGGAATAAAACACAACGTGAGGTTTATAGACGGAGCGTGCGTATTTAAATATAAAAGAGATGAGGTCGATGCTTGTGATGTAAAGTACAACGATAAAGTGATCGGCGGATTATACTTCTGGGAACCAATGAAAATATGGCTGCCAATATATTAATGCACAGGGTTAATCCTTGTGCATTAATTGTTTTGAAAACATTTTGAATTGACTTTATTGTTTCTGTTCCAAATACTGCAAACAACGCATTTACCAAGGAAAAAAATTGTTGCGTATTTAATTTTAATGTGCTAGAATAAAGAATATGAAGCAGGAATAAATCTGAGAGAGGAGCAAGTTTACTTATGACACAGGTTAGAAAGCCGTATTCACTGGGAGAAGAAATATTTAACTCAGTTTCACACGGAATAGGAGGTCTGCTTTCCATTGCAGGAACTGTCGTTTTAATTGTATTCTGTGCAGTTTATGCTGATGCGTGGGCAGTTGTCAGTGCAAGTATTTACGGAGCATCACTGATAATTCTGTATACAATGTCAACGCTTTATCATGCAATTACAAATAACAAAGCGAAAAAATTTTTCCGTATCATGGATCATGATACGATATTTTTTCTGATAGCAGGTACATATACACCGTTTACACTCGTTACTCTGAGAGGCCCGGTTGGATGGGTGCTTTTCGGGATAGTCTGGGGAGCAGCGATAATCGGAATTGTTCTGAATTCCATTAATCTTGAACGTTTCCGGAAACCTTCGGTAATCTGCTATATTCTCATGGGATGGGCAATAATATTTGCAATTAAACCTATGATAAATGCACTTCCGTCTGTATCACTGATATTTCTTCTTACGGGCGGCATATTTTACACAGTGGGAATCATATTCTATGCACTCAAAAAAGTGAAATGGTTCCATTCTGTATGGCATCTTTTTACAATAGCAGGAAGTGTATTTCACTTTTTCTCCATACTCACTGCACTTACTGTTCAAAACTGATGCGACTATTATAATATAAAACGTAAAATACGAAGGACATCCCATTCGGGATGTCCTTTGCTGTTTTAAAACAAAATTATTTTTTGCCTTCATTATATTTATATGCATTGAGTTCTGTTTTTATTCTCTCAAGTGCAGTATTAAGAACGACACGCGGACATGCAGCATTTATCCGCTGAAATCCGCTTCCGCACTTTCCGAATATTTTGCCGCTGTCAAGCCAGAGACGGCATTTGTTTATAATCAGATCTTCCAGTTCTTCAGGGTCAAGTCCTGTTTTTCTGAAATCAAGCCATACAAGGTAAGTGCCTTCATGTTCTGTCACAGATACACCCGGGAGATTTTCCTCCTTCTTAAGCCCGGCAAATACATTGTGTTTCCCTTTGAAAACAAAATCGTGATGTATCTCATCACTTACAACTGTTACTCCATGTCTGACACATATATCCCCGAGTCTTACAAGTTCTTCTGCGGTCCAAACTCTGCCGACAGGATTATGCGGACTGCAGAGGAAAATAAGAAAAATCCAAGACGATAAATTATTCCGATAATAATATCAGACTGGAATTACCATGAACAAAAAAAGCACCATGTGAAAAATCATGGTGTATTTTTTTACGTTTAATTCCTACTAAAGTTATAGGATAAATCTATAGGGTGTTATAGAATTTTGATACTTTACAATTCCTATCGATTTGGTATATAATAAAGATACGGAAAACGGACAGAGGGAGGAAGGCTATGAAAATATCAACACGCGGAAGAAATGCTATAAAGTTTATGCTGGATCTTGCAGACCATGATAACGGTACACCGGTTAAGCTTAAGGAGATTGCTTCAAGGCAGAATATATCAGTAAAATATCTGGAGCACATTGCTTCAATACTTCACAGAGCTTCTCTTGTTACAAGTGTCAAAGGTGCGGGAGGCGGATATCTTCTTTCCGGTTCTCCTGATAAATTTACTGTTGGTCAGATTCTGAAAGCAACTGAAGGCAGCATGGCTCCGGCAGAATGTGTGGGAGAAGGCGGGACAGAATGTCAGAGAAAAAGTTCGTGTGTAAGTTTTCTTATCTGGGATAAACTGAACACAGCTATAGATTCCACACTTGAAGGTATAACACTTGATGATCTTAAATCCTGGCAGGAAGAATTACAGCATTCCGGTCAGTATGTAATATAGGAAAGAAGGAAATAAAGATGAAAAAAGTCATCTATCTTGATAATGCAGCAACAACAAAGGTTAATGAGAAAGTACTGAAAGAGATGCTTCCGTATTTTACAGATGTCTACAGTAATCCTTCGGCAGTATACAGCTTTGCAGCAGAAGGAAAGAAAGCTGTTATGGAGGCGAGAAATCAGGTTGCTTCCGTAATTGGTGCAAAGCCTGAGGAGATTTATTTCACAGGCGGCGGAAGTGAGTCAGATAACTGGGCACTCAAAGCAACTGCAGAAGCTTATGCTGAAAAAGGCAAACATATTATCACAACAAAGATTGAACATCATGCAATTCTTCATACATGTGAATATCTTGAGAAGAAGGGCTTCGAGATAACATATCTTGATGTTGACAGTGAAGGTAAGATAAGCCTTGAGGAACTTGAAAAGGCAATCAGACCGGATACAATACTTGTTTCAGTAATGACAGCCAACAATGAGATCGGTACTGTTGAACCAATTGCCGAGATAGGCAGAATAGCTCATGAAAAGGGAACTCTTTTCCATACAGATGCAGTTCAGGCCTACGGTCATATTCCGATAAATGTTGACGATATGAACATTGATATGCTTTCAGCGAGCGGTCATAAATTTAACGGACCTAAGGGTATAGGTGTTATGTACATCCGCAAAGGCATCAAAATACGTTCATTTATCCACGGCGGTGCTCAGGAAAGAGGAAGAAGAGCAGGTACTTCAAATGTTCCGGGCATAGTTGGCATCGGTAAGGCGGCAGCTCTTGCAAGTGAAACCATGAATGCAAGAACTGAAAAGGAAGTAAAGCTCCGTGACTACCTTATCAGCAGAATTGAAAATGAAATTCCGTATGCGAAGCTTAACGGTCACAGAACAGACAGACTTCCGAACAATGTTAATTTCTGCTTCAGATTCATTGAGGGCGAATCACTTCTGATTCTCCTTGACCAGCAGGGAATATGCGCCTCAAGCGGTTCAGCATGCACATCGGGCTCACTTGATCCTTCACATGTTCTTCTTGCTATAGGTCTTCCGCATGAAATAGCACACGGTTCACTCAGACTTACACTTTCAGACGAAACAACAAAGGAAGAAATTGATTTTGTTGTTGATGAACTTAAAAAGATAGTTGAAAGACTCCGCAGCATGTCACCGCTGTATGAGGATTTTCTTAAGAATAATGCAAAGTAATTTGGAGGCATAAGTATGTACAGCGAAAAGGTTATTGATCATTTTACAAATCCGAGAAATGTCGGAGAAATAGAAAACGCAAGCGGTGTTGGTACAGTTGGCAATGCCAAGTGCGGTGATATCATGAGGATTTATTTTGATATAGATGAAAATCAGGTAATACGTGATGTTAAGTTCAAGACATTTGGCTGCGGTGCAGCTGTTGCAACGAGCAGTATGGCTACTGAACTTGTCAAGGGGAAGACAGTAAATGAAGCCCTTGAAGTAACAAACAAGGCTGTAATGGAGGCACTTGACGGACTTCCGCCGGTTAAAGTTCACTGTTCACTGCTTGCAGAGCAGGCAATTCATGCGGCACTCTGGGACTATGCAGAGAAGAACGGAATTGTTATTGAAGGACTTGAAAAACCGGTAACAGATATAGGAGAAACTATCGAGGAAGAAGAGTACTGATTAACTGAGAGGTATTTATAATGGCGAAAATACAATATTCCGGCGTTCGCGAGAGCATACCGGGAAGAATAAATGATCTTGGAACAACGGGTAAGGAAGCTGAGGAAAATTTTAAGAAAGGCTGTCTTAAGAGGGCGGACAGAAGTTTTGCCCAGGGACTGCAGTGCCAGCAGATAAACAGTATGGCTGCGCTTATGTCACTTGAAGATGCTGTATTTATCTCACATTCTCCGCAGGGCTGTCTTGGATGCTCGGTTATGGCTGTTGATATGTTCCGTGTCGGACAGGCACACAGAGGTATAAAAAATATCAGAAACCCAAGGATTATCGTAACAAATCTTGACCAGAAGAGCGTTGTGTTCGGCGGAGAACAGAAACTCAGAGAGTCTGTTAAGAAGGCTGTGGAGAGGTACAATCCGAAAATCATATTTATGTACACATCATGCGCATCAGGAATTATCGGCGATGATATTGATGCGATTGCAGGGGATCTCCAGGATGAATATCCGGATACTGTAATGGTACCGGTTCACTGCGAAGGATTCAAGTCAAAGATCTGTGCTTCTGGATTTGATGCAGCATTTATAGCGATAAACAAATATATTCTTAAGAAAAAGAAAGTAGAAAAGGAACCCGGTCTTGTAAATCTGTTTGCACCGACAACGGTAAGTTTTGCAGACCAGAAGGAAATGGAAAGAATGCTTTCTCTTCTTGGTGCAAAGGTAAACTACATTCCTTTTTACAGTTCACTTGAAAAAATAAGAAAAATTCCGGCCGCTGTAGCTTCAACTTCAATCTGTAAGGTTTTCGCTGATGAGTTTATGAAATCACTTGAAGAGGACTATGATATCCCTTATTCGCACACAGTAATGCCTATAGGTATCAGAAATACAGACAAGTGGTACAGGGGTATAGCTGCAGTTATTGGAAAGGAAAAGGAAGTAGAGGAAATCATAGCGAAGGAACGTGAGCGCATCGAACCTCTTGTGGCAAGTCTCAGAGAGAGACTTCATGGAAAGAGAGTGTTTATCTGCGGCGGAACAGGAAGATCATTTGCTGCCGCTGCACTTATCGATGATTTTGGCATGGAGCTTGTCGGACTTGAAACTCCTACCTATGACGAGGATGCTCAGACTGACATTGAATATCTTAATGGTATCCATAAAAACTATGTTGTTGATATCGCAAACATGCAGCCTTTTGAACAGGTTAATCTGATTAACAAACTTAAGCCGGACGCATTTATCGGTGTTCCGGAGTGGGCTGCAAAGCTTGGCATTCCGACTACCCATGTTCTTGACGGAAAGAGACCGACTATGGGATATGACGGTCTGCTTTATCTCGGAAACAAGATTGCTGACCAGCTTCAGAATCCGGGATTTAATGTTAAATTATCAAAGCATGTGAAGCTTCCGTACAGGGATTCCTGGTATGAGGAAGACGCATTTAAGTATATTACGAAATGAGGAGAGAAAAATGTCACAGGTACTTGAAAATCCAAGAGGCGGATGTGTACTTGCCGGTATAAATTCGGTCCTTGGTGCAATTGACAGAGTATGTCCTGTTTATCATGCAGGTCCGGGGTGCTGTATGCAGTCCACCGCTGCAGACCAGGGACAGTCAGGTCATAAAAATTCATGTTTTGTAAGTGCTGTTTCAATTCCTTCAAGTAATATGCTTGAAAAGGAAGTTGTATTCGGCGGAACGGAAAAACTTCGTACTACTGTTCAGGGTGCGATTGATATAATTGATGCTGATGCGTGGTTTATTCTTACCGGTTGTACTGCAGGCATTATCGGTGAAGATATACTGAGTGTTGCGGAAGAATTCAGAAGCAGGGGGAATGAAGTTTACGGAATAGAGACTCCGGGATTTGCCGGGGACAGCAATCTTGGATATGAGGTTTTATGGAACACATTTATAGACCAGGTAATTGAGAAAGATGTTCCGAAGGATGACCGCCTTGTAAATATTTTCGGAATCATACCTTACCATGATCCGTTCTGGAGCGGTACACTCGAAGAGATTGACCGTATTCTTTCACGTCTCGGACTTAAGGTAAATACATTTTTCACAAAACATCAGGGGATAAATGATATAAAGAAATGCTCAGGGGCAGCTCTTAATATTATCATAAACCCATGGATCTTCAAAGGACCGGCGAAAAAATTTGAAGATAAATTCGGCGTTCCGAGCCTTAGAATTCCGGGACTTCCTGTAGGTGCAACAGATACTTCAAACTTTGTAAGAGAGGTTGCAAAGGCACTTGATCTTGACAGTAAACTTGCTGAATCAGTAATAGAATCAGAAGAGGACTATGTATACAGCTATCTCGGACAGGCTGTCGGTGTTGTAAGCTGGAAGAGATTTGCAGTTGTCGCAGATGCCTCAAATGCAGTGGGATTTACACGTTACCTTGCAAATGACTTCAGCTTCACTCCTGTACTTGTTGTTATTTCCGAACCGGTATTCAGACCGGAGGACAAGGAAAGAATTATCGCTCAGATAAGCAGCCTCGAATACGCAGTTCCGCCGAAGATTGTATTTGCTTCAGACCAGTATGAGATTAATCAGGCACTTCTTAATTCAGAAACGGAAATTTCACTTGTTGTCGGAAGCAGCAATGAAAGGGAAGCAGCACTTGAACTTGATTCCCAGTTTATCCTTGCCGCATTTCCAATGAATGAACGTCTTGTATTTAACCGCACATACGCAGGGTACAGAGGCAGTCTGACATTTACTGAAGATCTTTATGATAATTTCTAAACCAAAAACTCAGAGAAATCAAAATGGTTTCCCTGAGTTTTTTGTTTGATTTAACTGCTCATCTGCAAGTGTTTGAATAAGCTTCTTTCCATACTCTGCACGTTCATTTCCACTTTGCTCATTCTCCACTATACACTTACCAATATTCCAGTAAGTCATGATTGCAGTAGAATTATGCTTTCAAAAAGGAGTTGACAAATGATCCCCATAGTGATATACTGTATATATAAAGATATATACAGTATATCATCAAGGAGATTTTCATGAAAATAATAATCAAAAACAAATCAGAGCTGCCTATATACGAACAGATTGAGCAGCAGATGAAAACGCAGATACTTGAGGGAAAGATTGCTGAAAATGAACAGCTGCCTTCTGTTCGGCAGCTTGCAAAGGATCTTAAAATCAGTGTCATCACAACGACAAGAGCATACAATGACCTTGCAGAAGAGGGATTTATCGTTTCCGTGGCCGGTAAGGGATACTTTGCTTCACCAAGAGATAATGAACTTATGCGTGAACGTATGCTTTACGAAATGGAAGACGGTCTTGAAAAAGCTGTTACAAATGGTCGTAACGCCGGACTTTCAGATGAAGAAATAGTGGAAGCGCTCAGAAAATTTATGGAGGAATAGCATGGAGAACATTCTTGAAATCAGCGGACTCTGCAAAAGTTATAATGATTTTTCACTGAAAAATATAAGCTTTTCAATCCCAAAAGGATACATTATGGGATTTGTAGGACAGAACGGTTCGGGAAAGACAACAACAATCCGTTCAATACTTAATATGGCAAATATTGACGACGGGAAAATAAGCGTTTTTGGCCTCGACAGTATAAATGACTCAGTTGAGATTAAGGAACGTCTTGGCGTTGTTTTTGATCAGCTTTATTTTGCTGAACATCTGAATGTAAGACAGATTGAAAGCCAGATAAGTCCGTTTTACAGGGAGTGGAACAGTGAGCAGTTTTCAAAATACCTTAAAGAATTTGAACTTCCTGAAAATAAAGCTGTGGGGGACTTCTCAAAAGGTATGAAGATGAAGTTAATGATTGCAGTGGCTCTCTCCCATAATGCTGAACTCATCATTCTTGATGAACCTACCAGCGGACTCGACCCGGTTGCCAGAGACGAACTTCTTGATATTCTTGCTGAGTACATTACTGATGAAAACAAGGGAGTACTTTTTTCAACTCATATTACAGCTGACGTGGAGCGCATAGCAGACTATATAACTGTTCTTCATAACGGCTGTGTCTGGTTTACCGGTGAAAAGGATGAACTTTCTGAAAAATATGCAGTTGTTAAAGGTGATGAAAAGGATATTCCTGAAAAGATAAAAGATAAGTTAATTGGTTTCCATGCATATAAAAACGGATTTGATGCATTGATTGAAACTGATGTTTTAAATTGCCTTCCTGAGAGTATTGAAGCTGAAAAAGCAAGCATTGATGAGATACTTGTTTACATAGCAAAGGAGGATAAATATGCGGGAAATTCTTAAGCTTGTTCATATGGATTTTATCAGTGCAAAACCGATTGGACTGACGACATATATAATTGTGTCATTTATGTTTAGTATTTTAGCCTTGCTTTTTAGTCCGATTGTATCTGCTTTTATCATACTTTTTTCATTAATCATGGTGTTTCCTGTACAGGTACAGGATACTAAAAATGATTTCAGAAAACTGTACGGGATACTTCCTGTAAACAGAAAAAATATAACCCTTGCCAGATTCATATATTTTTTTGCATGTTTTTTTGTGTCTGAGATAATAAGTATTATTGTATCAGTTTTGAGTTTTTTTATTAAACTGTACAGGATTTTCCCGGATACAACACAAGGCTTTATGTTGTTTATAAAAGATAATTTTGAAAAGCCGGATTATCCATTATGTTTTGTAATTATAGCTATAGTATTTGCAGTATTCTGTATCTTTTTTTCATACATGGAAATGATGGGACAGATTTTTGGAAGGGAAAAAGAAATTAAAACTGTACTGATAACAATTCTGGCACTG
>JAUNJJ010000075.1 GCA_030533325.1 Oscillospiraceae bacterium | reverse complement strand
AAGATCAATTTTCGCACAGATAAACATCGCTGTTGTTCCGAGTACGTAAACAAGAAATATCCATACAGCAAAGTTCCGGTTTACAAAAGAAAATATAACCAGAAGAGCAACTAAAATAAAAAATAAAATCTCAAGTAAAATAAACCTAATTTTCAACTTTGTATCATACTCCTGATTTCTTTTTACTGGTTTTTCTGTTTTAAATCAGTAATAAATTGATATAATTCTAATTCAATTATATCAAAGAATTTATATCATTGTCAATGCAATTTGGAATAATATTTTGATATACTAACATTGATTTTTTATAGCATATCTATTTTTTAATTATATTTTTTGGCAGATTTCACATTTTATTCACAATTATGATGTAAACTGTATCTATACTAAATCCAAACAACAGGAGGCTTACTATGAATAAAATACTTGTGGTAGACGATGAAATAAATATCAGACTTGTAGTAAAGGAATATGCAGAATTTGAGGGATATGAAGTCAAAGAAGCAGAAAACGGAATGCAGGCCATCGAGATGGTAAAAAGCGAAGACTTTGACCTTATCATAATGGATGTCATGATGCCGAAGCTTGACGGATACTCAGCATGCAAGGAAATCAAAAAAATTAAAAACATTCCTGTTATAATGCTGTCCGCGAGAGGGGAAGAATACGATAAGCTTTTCGGTTTTGAGATTGGCATAGATGATTATGTGGTAAAACCATTTTCCCCGAAGGAACTCATGGCAAGAATCAAAGTTGTTATAAAGAGAAATTCCGGCAAAGCAGAAACACCTTCAGACAAATACAAATTTGAAGGACTTGAGATAGATATGGCCGGACGTGAAGTATATGTAAACGGAGAAAAAGTCTCAATGACTCCAAAGGAATACGATCTTTTATTTTTCCTTGTAAAGAACAAAAACCTCGCCATGTCGCGGGACAAGCTCCTGGAAAGTGTATGGGGATATGACTTTTTCGGCGATGACAGAACAGTTGACACACATATAAAGATGCTCAGGAACAGTCTCGGCGAATACAGAAAATTTATAATTACTCTCCGTGGAATGGGGTATAAATTTGAAGCTGAACAGTAAAATTCCATTTTTAAAAAATAAAAATTTTCATATAAGATATCACATTCTTTTCAGCTATCTCCTGATAATAGCGCTTGCAATTATATTAATCTGGGGATCACAGATTCTGTATCTTAGAGAATTTTATGAAAGCGTCCGGATTCGCGGAGCAGAGGATGCAGCAGAAAAAATGTCTGAAAAATTCTCAGTATCCGAAATTAACAGCTCAGATGATTTTGATAAACTGACCGAATATTTTGACACCATTGCTTCGAACAATGAACTGTCATACATGATTGTTGACAGCTACTATTCAGTTATTCAGGAAAACAACAAAAACATGACCTATCAGTTCAGCAGAAAGGATATTGATTTTCTCCAGAAAAATGCCAATATAAAAGGCAACCCTTATCTGACATGCGTTGAGGGTGATGCTCCGGACACAAAGGTTGTAATAATCTGCTCCGTTCTGAAAAATCCTGATACTTCCGCAGACTGTTACCTCATTGTAAGCTCTCTTATCACTCCGATGAATACAACTATTACACTGCTTAAACACAGCACCTATTTTGTAATAATACTGCTTGTGGTTTTCTCAGTATTTCTTTCCGTGATAATGTCAAAAAGTATTGCCGAACCAATCCAGAAAATAACCGAATCCGCTGATAAACTCGCTAAAGGTGAATACAAAACCGAATTTGACGGAGGCAGGTTTGCCGAAACAAAAAAACTCGCAAAAACACTGAACTATGCCTCAGCAGAAATTTCAAAAATAGACGAACTTCAGCGCGACCTCATAGCAAATGTATCACATGACCTCAGAACACCGCTGACAATGATAAAAGCCTACGCTGAAATGATACGCGATATTTCCGGTGAGCGCAGGGAAAAACGAGAGGAACATCTCGGAATAATAATAAAGGAAACAGACAGACTTGCGGCACTTGTAAGTGATATGCTTGATCTTTCAAAACTTGAAAACGGCAGTCAGCCGCTGAATTATTCAAGCTTTGACATGAATTCAAAACTCAGGGATATTGTTGAAAGATACAAGGGTTTTTCCGAACCAAACGGTTACACAATAAACTATACAGAATCCTCCCCTGTTTTTGTAAGCTGTGATATGGGAAAGATTGAACAGGTAATTTACAATCTTATAAACAACGCAGTAAACTATACAGGAGATGACAAGCAGATATATGTTTCAATGGAAACTGAAGAAGATTTTGTAAAGATAACAGTAAAAGATACCGGAAAAGGTATTTCAGAAGAAAATATACATCAGATTTTTGAGAAATATTATCGCTGTGAAAAAACCCGAAGAGAAGTTGTGGGCACCGGCCTTGGTCTTTCCATAGTCCGTGCAGTCCTTAAAGCACATAACTTTCCGTTCGGTGTACAGAGCACCCCTGGTAAGGGAACTGCTTTCTGGTTTAAGGTAAAACGCGACAAAGAGTCAATCTGTGTCCAATAATACAAAAAAGAACAAAATGCACGTTTACAGAGACAGAAACGTGCATTTTTATGTTTATTGAACAAATAACGGTTTATCAATATCTATCACGAAAGTTTCACAATCCTCTCATAATATTAACACATTGCCTGAGTATAATATAAACATGCTCGACGAGGGAAAACAAAATCCCACAGACAAGATAACAAATTTGGAAAGTTGAGCTTCTTAATTCACGGTATTTTACGTTTACCCCAACGTAGAATATAAATCCCCAATAATCCCTATATCATAACCAAAGACACTCCTTCTCGTAAGGAGTGTTTTTGGTTAACAGCAACATTAACAATAATATTTTTTTTGCAAAAGTATTGTATATCAGATTATAAAATGTTATAATTATAAGTGCCGGTTCATTTACCGGATTATTACAAAAAAACAGAACAAAACTAAGGAGGAATACTTTTTGCCTGAAAACATAAACATTAAACTTCTGATAAAAAGGATTCTGTCACTGCTTAGCATTGGATATGTCGGACTTATGGCTTTTCTTGCTTTTGCTTCACTATACTATGATGTTAAGATAGTCAGCCAGACATCGTTCATTATACTCGAGATTTTTCTCGGACTCCTCTTCGGCGGAACGATGATTTACACCCGAAAACAAATCCTTACCTCAATAGCCGGTCTTTTCGGACTGCTGTTTTACCTTCCGGTTGTTGTGCTCTACTACAGTACAGAAAATCTTATCCTGCTGATTCCGCTCGGAATTGTCTCCGTTCTGGTATTTTTCTTCAGCGGCGCAGGCGAAGGGATAAAAACAATACTCGGTACTATCTACCTGCTGCTTTACATAATATGCATTCTCTTATATTATCTTTATATCTCAATATTTGCAGGCAACACAATTGAGACAGTAACCTATGAATCAGTTTCACCATCCCAGACATACAGATGCTATGTTCTTGATATCACTGATTCATCAGAAGGTACAACTAAGGTAGTCATTGAACCGAATACTTATGATATTGACTACGGCAGCATAAAATTTGTCGAAAAAGGTTATAAGAGAATCGTGTACAATGTCAGAAAAAACAAGCTGAACATTATTCCTGAATGGACTACAGATTCCGAGGACGGTGATATCCTTACGATTGACGGTGAAGTTCGTTTCAGAGCTTCCGATGCGGTCAAGGAAGATCCGGCGTACAGATATTTTGCTGCTGAGAACAGAAGATACAGATTCTTACATTAAATTCAAAGCGTTAAGTTCATCTGAGCTTAACGCTTTTTCATGAAAGGACAGTTTTTATGGCAAAAAAAATAATACTTTTCATCCTCCTTGCAGCATGCATGGTAATGATATTTCTTTTTTCATCACAGAATGCAGAAATATCTGGAAATCTCAGCGAAGGAATAACATACAGGATAGCATGTATATTTGTACAGGACTTCAAAACATTCTCCATGGAAAGACAGACTGAAATAGTCGAAGGAATGCATTTCTACATACGAAAGGCCGCTCATTTTTCTGAATATGCGCTCCTCGGATTGCTGACATTTCTTAATGCCTGCCAGTATTTCAGAAAAACCGGCACCCGCTTTCTTATAACTCTCTCCCTCTGCCTCCTCTACGCATCGGCTGATGAATTTCACCAGCTGTTTACCGACGGCAGATGCGGCAGCCCCGTGGATGTTATGATTGATTTTTCCGGTGCTGCCGCAGGTACACTGTTCATTTTTGTTATATTACTAATCATAAACAGAATAAAAAAATTTCAAAATACTATTGACAAATAAAAAAATGAGTTATATAATAAAACCATATTAGTTTTATAAGTTTTAAATCCGATGAACAAAAGTAAGTAATCTTCAAAACGGTCTTACAGAGAGCTGAACATTGCTGGAAGTTCGGCAGACACGATGATGCATGAATGGATTTGTGAGGAGCCCGGTGAAATTTTATTTTAAAAGTATCCGGAGTCGTTTGTTCCGCGTTACAGGAACAGGATATAAGGTATTTTATACCCGTATCTGTTTGAGAGGATTTTTGTAATCCTGAATCAGGGTGGCACCACGGTATGTCTATCGTCCCTTCTATATGAAGCGATGATAGGCATTTTTTGTTTTTCGGAAAAAATTCACGGAGGTATATTTATGCTAAAAGTAAAAACATCAATTGATGAAATAAAAAATTATCTGAAAGATTATAATATGGCACCGGTTATGTTTGAAGCACTTTCTGACACACAGACTCCTGTCAGAGTTTATCAGACTCTCAGTCAGGGACACAAATGCAGCTTTATCCTTGAAAGTGTTGACAACAATGAAAAATGGGGACGTTATTCATTTATTGGTATTAATCCGAAGCTTGAAATCGTAATAAAGGATCACTGTGCTGAGATAAAATCCCCTTCTCAGACTGAAAAAGCTAAGGTTGATGACCCGGTCAGATTTATCTCCTACTATATCGACAAGTACAGAATGCCGAAAATAAAAAATGCACCTAAACTGCTCGGAGGTCTTGTTGGTTACTTCGGATATGATATTGTGCGGTACATGGAGCCGAAACTCAGAAATATACCACATGATGATATTAAACTTCCTGACTGCGATCTTTTCCTCTATGATGAACTGATTGCATTTGACCACCTGAGCGGAAAAATAATCATTATCGAAAACATTCTTAAAGATACACCGGTAAGCATTGAGGAGCAGTATGAAAAGGCGTGCGAAAGAGCTGAAGCGGTATACAGAAAAACATTTGACAGCTTCGCTCCTGACTATAAAAGACCTTCCTCAGATGAATTCAGTGTTACTTCAAATGTTACAAAGGAAGAATTCGAAGCCAGTGTGGAAAAGGCAAAGAAACACATAGTCAACGGTGATATATTCCAGATTGTTCTCTCGCAGCGTTTTGAGATAGACAATCCGCCGGACAGCTTCGCAGTATACAGAATGCTCAGAGCGACAAATCCATCACCTTACCTCTTCTATTTTAAAAATCCGGACTACTGCATAGCCGGTGCTTCACCTGAAATGCTTGTAAATGTCACTGATTCAGTTATCACTACAAAACCTATAGCAGGAACAATGCCGAGAGGAACAACAGACGAAGAGGACGAAAGATTCGAAAAGCATCTTATCAGTGATGAAAAGGAACGTGCTGAACACACAATGCTCGTTGACCTTGGAAGAAACGATATCGGAAAGGTTTCCGAATACGGTTCAGTAAAGGTTTCAAACCTTATGCATATCGAACGTTATTCCAAAGTTATGCATATAGTATCAGATGTGTCCGGTAAGCTTCGGGACGACAAAAACGCAGTTGACGCCCTCCTCTCCGTCCTCCCTGCCGGCACCCTTTCCGGCGCCCCGAAAGTAAGAGCAATGGAACTTATCGACGAATTTGAAAAAACGAAACGCTGCCTTTACGGCGGAACAGTCGGATACCTTGGATTTGACGGAAACATAGACACCTGCATAGCAATAAGAACCGTGCTCTTCAAAAACAACAAAGCCTACATCCAGGCTGGCGCCGGCATAGTAGCCGACTCAGTCCCTGAAAAAGAATACAACGAAACCAGAAACAAAGCCGTGGCAATGATAAACGCAGTCAGAGATGCTGCTGAGATTTAAAAAGGAGCATAACACCATGATTATAATGATCGATAACTACGACTCATTCACCTATAACCTTTATCAGCTTATCGGTACAATGTACCCTGACATAAAAGTATTCAGAAACGACCAGATAACCATCGAAGAAATGGAATCCCTCAAACCGGACGGAATCATCATTTCACCGGGTCCAGGCTACCCTGCAGATGCAGGCATCTCAATCCCGGCAATCAAACACTTCGCCACCGAAATCCCAATCCTCGGTGTCTGCCTCGGCCATCAGGCAATAGTCGAAGCATTCGGCGGCAAGATAGTAAAAGCCGAACAGCTTATGCACGGAAAATCAAGTGAAATATCCATCGCTTCAACAACACAGCTTTTTGACTCCCTCCCTGAAAAGATTACAGTTGCCAGATATCATTCACTTATCGCAGACAGCGCCTCCAACCCTGACTGTCTCAAGGTAACAGCCCGTGATGAAAACGGCCAGATAATGGCTGTGGAACACAGAGTTTACAAGGTATTCGGTGTACAGTTCCACCCCGAATCAATACTTACACCTGATGGCGCAGTAATTATCCAGAACTTCCTGAAAAATGTTGAAGGCTTTGGAAAACAGAATTCACCTGCTCCTTCAGAGGAAAAAACTGAACTGAAAAAATATATCTCAAAAGTTGCCGACAAACGTGAACACCTTACAGAAAACGAAGCCTATGAAGCCATGATGTGTATAATGAACGGCAGGGCAACAGATGCCCAGATTGCATCTCTCCTTACAGCTATGAAGTTTAACGGCGAAAGCACAGACGAAATAACCGGTTTTGCAAAGGGCATGCGCGAGATGGCATCTGAAGTCACAAGCTGCCGCGATGCAATAGACATAGTAGGTACCGGCGGAGATATGTCAAATACATTCAATATCTCAACCACATCAGCATTTGTAATCGCTGCATGCGGAGTCAAGGTTGCCAAGCACGGAAACAGAAGCGTGTCAAGCAAAAGCGGTGCCGCTGACACACTTGAAAGCGTAGGTGTAAAAATCGCCTCAACCCCTGAAGAAGCCAAAAAATACATCGATACAATCGGTCTCTCCTTCCTTTTCGCCCAGAGCTATCACAGCAGCATGAGATTTGTTGCTCCGGCACGAAAACAACTTGGCATTAAAACCGTATTCAATATACTGGGACCTCTTACAAATCCAGCAAAAACAGACTACATTGTTCTTGGCACATACTCAAAAAACCTTCTCAGACCAATGGCTGAAGTTCTTATTAATCTCGGAATCAAACACGCAATGCTTGTCCACGGAAATGACTGTATCGATGAAATATCAATCTCCGCTCCTACATCAGTATGCGAAATAAAAGACGGACAGATAAGTGAATACGAAATAACACCTGCAGACTTCGGCTTTGAAATCGTGGACAAAAAATCAGTTGAAGGCGGAACACCTACTGAAAATGCCGATACTACACTTAAGATTCTCTCAGGCACTCTTAAAGGTCCGAAGAGAAATATAGTTGTCATGAACTCAGCCGCTGCACTTTATACAGCAGGAAAGACTGAATCTCTTATGGAAGGCGTTAAACTCGCGGAAAATGCCATTGATTCCGGAAAGGCTCTTGAAAAACTCAATCAGCTTATCAAACTCACAAACGGAGGAACAGTCTGATGATTCTTGATGATATTATCGAAAAAAGAAAAATTCAGCTTTTACGTGAAAAATCAGAAATTTCACCGGAAGAAATGAAAAAAGCAGCACTTTCCTGCACACGAAAAACTCTTAGCTTCAGAGATGCACTTAACGCTCCCGGAATAAGCATTATTTCAGAAGTAAAAAAAGCTTCACCTTCAAAAAAAGTAATCTGTGAAGACTTTCACCCTGCTGAACAGGCTGTAAAATATGAAAAAGCCGGTGCCTCGGCAATCTCATGTCTGACAGAGGAATTCTACTTCCAGGGCAGCAGCAGATATCTTAAGGAAATACGCGAAAAGGTAAATCTTCCTATACTGAGAAAAGACTTTATCATAGATGAATATCAGATTTATGAAGCAAAAGTAATCGGCGCCGACGCAGTACTGCTTATATCAGCGATACTTGATACTGAAACAATAATAAAGTTCATGGATATTGCAAAGTCGCTGGGACTAAGCTCTCTCTGCGAAATACACAATGAAGAAGAACTAATAAACCTCCTTCCTGCAAAGCCTGATATAATAGGCATAAACAACAGGAATCTTAAAACATTTGAGGTCAGCCTGAAAACAACCGGAGAGCTGGCCGCGAAGCTGCCTGAAGGCTGTACAGTTGTCTCAGAAAGCGGGATAAGTACCAGTGAAGATATGAAGCTTCTCCGCTCCTACGGGGCTGATGCAGTACTTATCGGGGAAACTCTTATGAGAGCAGAGAATGTTGAAGAAAAAATTGCAGAACTCAGGAGCGGAATAATATGAAGTTAAAATTCTGCGGTATCAGAAGAGATCAGGACATCGAATATGTAAACATCACCAGACCTGATTACATCGGATTTGTTTTTGCTCCTTCACGAAGGTACATTTCTCCGGATGAGGCTGCTGAATTATCATTGAAGATACGTCCTGAAATAAAAAAAGCCGGCGTTTTCGTAAATGAAACCCCGGAGAACATATTAAACACAGCCGCAAAAGCAAAACTTGACATTATTCAGCTGCACGGTGATGAGGACGGTGAATTTATAAAATCACTGAGGTACAGAACAGACTGTGAAATCTGGAAGGCTGTAAGAGTCAGGGATTCCGGTGATATACAAAGAGCCGATATGATGAATGCCGACAAACTCCTTCTCGACAGTTTTTCACAGTCGCAGTACGGAGGAACCGGAAAAACCGCCGACTGGGAAATAATAAAACAAACCCCGGTAAAAACCCCCTTCTTCATTGCAGGCGGACTTAATGAACATAACATTCTGTCCGCTGTGTCAGAACTTTCACCTTTCGGACTTGACATCTCCGGAGGAATAGAAACTGAAGGAACAAAAGATTTAAATAAAATGAAAAAAATAATTGATTTACTTGAAAGGAATGATTATTAAAATGTCACAGGAAAAAGGCAGATTTGGTAAATTCGGGGGGCAGTACGTCCCTGAAACCGTTATGCATGCCGTTGAGGAACTCGACAAGGCGTACAACAAATACATTAATGATCCGGAATTCATAAACGAGCTCAGAACTCTCTACAGAGACTACGCCTCAAGACCTTCAATGCTCTACTATGCAGATAAAATGACAAAGGATCTTGGCGGTCCGAAAATTTACTTCAAGAGAGAAGATCTGAACCACACAGGCTCACACAAAATAAACAACGTTCTCGGTCAGCTTCTCCTTGCAAAGAAAATGGGCAAGAAAAGAGTAATAGCTGAAACAGGTGCCGGTCAGCACGGCGTTGCCACAGCTACTGTAGCTGCTCTTATGGGTCTTGAATGTCAGGTCTACATGGGACGCGAAGACACGGAGAGACAGTCTCTTAACGTGTACCGAATGGAACTTCTCGGTGCTTCAGTTACTCCGGTTGACAGCGGCACAAAAACTCTTAAGGATGCCATAAATGAGGCTATGAGAGACTGGGCTGCAAATTCAGAAAATACATTTTACTGTATAGGTTCTGTAATGGGTCCTTATCCGTATCCGGAGATGGTAAGGAACTTCCAGAAGATTATTTCAGAAGAAGCAAGAGCACAGATTCTTGAAAAGGAAGGCAGACTTCCTGATGCAGTTGTAGCATGTGTAGGCGGCGGTTCAAACGCAATGGGCATGTTCTACAACTTCATTCCTGACAAGGAAGTAAGACTCATCGGTGCTGAAGCTGCCGGCAAGGGTGTGGATACAGCTCTTCATGCAGCGACTATGACAAAGGGTTCAGTTGGTATTTTCCACGGAATGAAATCGCTCTTCCTTCAGAATGAAGAAGGTCAGATTGATCCTGTATACTCAATTTCAGCCGGTCTTGACTACCCTGGTGTCGGACCTGAACACGCAAACCTTTTTGAAACAGGCCGTGCGGAATATGTGGATATAACTGACGAGGAAGCAGTATGCGCATTTGAATACCTCTCTAAGACAGAAGGCATCATCCCTGCCATAGAGTCATCCCACGCTGTTGCTGCCGCTATGAAGGAAGCAAAAAAGATGACTAAGGATCAGATTATGATAGTATGTCTCTCAGGACGCGGAGACAAGGACGTTTATTCAATAGCTAAGTACAGAGGAGTTAATATAGATGAACAATAGAATTGAAACACGCCTTGCAGAACTTAAGGCACAGAACAGAAAAGCACTTGTAACATACATCACAGCAGGCTGCGGCGGATACGAACAGACTGAAGAAGCTGTACTTGCGATGGAAAAGGCCGGTGCAGACATAATCGAAATCGGTGTTCCTTTCTCAGACCCTGTTGCTGAAGGTCCGATAATTCAGGAGGCAAGCCTTAAGGCCCTTGAAAGAAACACAACGCTTGCCGGCACATTTGAGATGGTAAAGCGAATCAGAAAAAACACGGATATGCCTCTTCTTCTTATGCTCTATGTAAATACAGTTTTCAGGTACGGTACAGAAAGATTTTTCAGCCAGTGTAAGGAAAGCGGAATCGACGGTGTAATAATCCCTGATCTTCCATACGAAGAATACGATGAAATAAAAGAAGACGCAGACAAAAACGGCATTATCTCAATAAGCCTTGTTACCCCTGTTTCATTCGGCAGAATTGAGAAAATCGCTGCTTCAGCAAGAGGCTTCCTCTACTGCGTATCATCAACCGGCGTAACCGGCGTAAGAGAACACCTCGACACTGACTTCACTTCATTCTTTGAAAATGTAAACAAATACTCAAAAATCCCTAACATCCTCGGCTTCGGCATCTCCACCCCCGAACAGGTCCGCGACCTGAAACAATACGCCGACGGCATAATCACCGGCAGCGCCGTAGTAAGACTCATCGACGAAGAAAACCGCACCGAATCCACAAAGAAAATATCAGAATTCACAGCATCATTAAGAAACGCCCTGGACAATTAACGCGAAGGTGTACTGCGAATGTCCAGGCGACCGTGCGAAGGTGCAGGCGACCGAAGGGAGTGCAGAGCTCGACCGCAAAGCCCTGCAAACAAAATCTCACGGAAAACTAAAACCATGTGCCCCGATCATATACCAGTTGCTGCAAAGAATAAACAAAAACAAACTGCAAAAACGGCTCATCTTTATTCAACAAAAGATGAGCCGTTTTATTAATATAATTAATATAAGAATGAAATTTTACTTGTTATACCCCTGCGGGTTATTCCTCTGCCAGTTCCACAAATCCCTGCACATATCCTCAAGATTCTTCTCCGTCTTCCATCCAAGCACCTTCAGCGCCTTATCCGCATTCGCATAACTCTCCGGAAGATCCCCCGCTCTTCTCTGGCCGTACTCATACTTAATCTTAATATCATTAGCCTTCTCAAAAGCAGTAACAATCTCAGTAACACTGTACGGTGTCCCCGTACCAAGATTAAACACCTCAACACCCTTATTCTTCATAACATATTCCACAGCCTTCACATGCCCCTTAGCAAGATCAACAACATGAATATAGTCACGTCTGCATGTTCCGTCCGGTGTAGGATAGTCATTTCCGAAAATAGTAAGATGATCCCTTCTTCCTACTGCAACCTGCGCAACATACGGCATAAGGTTGTTCGGAATACCCTGAGGATCCTCACCTATCATCCCTGATTCGTGTGCACCAATCGGATTAAAGTATCTCAGAAGAACAACTGACATACTGCTGTCAGCCTTTGCTGTATCTTCAAGTATCTGCTCCATCATAACCTTTGTCCAGCCGTATGGATTTGTACACGTTCCGCGCTTCATTTCTTCCGTATAAGGAACCGGATTTTCTTCACCGTAAACTGTAGCTGATGAAGAGAAGATTATATTCTTAACACCGTATTTGTTCATGCATTCGAGAAGTGAAAGTGTTGTATCGATATTGTTTCTGTAATAAAGCACCGGCTTTTCAACCGACTCACCTACTGCCTTCAGTCCGGCAAAGTGAATTACAGCATCAATGCTGTTCTCAGAAAAAACATTTTCAAGCTTCGCTGCATCCTTTATATCCACTTCATAAAGCTTAACAGACTTTCCTGTAATCTGCTCCACTCTCTTTACTGACTCAGGACAGCTGTTTGAGAAGTTATCAGCGATAACAACATCATAACCTGATTCGAGAAGTTCAACCGCTGTGTGTGAACCGATGTAACCGGCACCGCCGGCAAGTAATATTGTTGACATAGTTTGTATTCTCCTTCTGTTTTTTTATGTTTACAGCAAAGCACTGAAATTAATCATCAAGCCTGTACTGTCTGCTGTATGCCTCAAATCGCTTGCTGTAGTCATTAAGGTTTTCAGCTTTGAATCTTTCGAGATATTCATGTGTATCATAAACATCGTGGCTAAGTTCAATTGTGGCAACCGCGATATTTGAGCAGTGCGCACCAATACGTTCGAAATTTGTCAGAAGATCGTTGAATGTAAAGCCGTGGTCAAGTGTACATTCACCTGTTTTAAGGCGTTTTACATGTCTGATCTTAAGTTCATCACAGAGACCGCCGATAAGTTCATCAAGCGGTTCAACCTTATGAGCGGTATCAAGGTCATTGTTCACATATGCCTCTATGGTAGTCACAACTATCTCTGAAACCGCTGAAATAACAACATTGAGTTCTTCCTGAGCCTTTTCCGAGAAAACAAGTTTCTTGTCGTGCATTTCCTTTGCACAGTTTGAGATATTTACCGCATGGTCTGCAATACGTTCGAAGTCACCTATAGTGTGAAGCATTTTCATTACTTCACGGCTTTGTTCCTGAGTAAGTTCAGCACTGGTTATTTTTACAATATATGTTCCGAGCTTGTCCTCGTATTTATCAATAATTTCTTCCTTAGCCTGAATCTTGTTATACTGTTCGTCAGAATAGTCATAGAGAAGGAAGAAGGCTCTTGACATATTCTTTCTCGCTTTTCTTGCCATTGAACTCACTGCATCCTTGCTCTGTGCAATCGCAATTGCAGGATGAGCAATAAACTTGTCCTCGAGTCTGTCAATCTCAGCATTTTCTTCCATATCCTCAGGATTGTCCTTGAAAATAAACCTTACTATCTTTTCAAGATATCTGATAAACGGAAACAGGATAACAACTGTTGCAAATCTGAACAGTGTATTCACAAGTGCTATGGATACCTTACTCATAGTATTGTCCATTATTTCGAAGTGCAAAAATGCATTCAGCGAGTAAAATACCAGAGAAATGATTATTACACCAAGTACGTCGATAAGCAGATATACAAAAGCTGTTCTCTTGCCTGAAACGCTTGTGCCCAGTGCCGAGAGAAGAACCGGGACTGCTGCACCAATTGCTATACCCATAATAATAGGAAGTGCACAGTCAAATGAAATTGCACCTGTTACTGAAAGAGCCTGAAGAATACCGACAGTAGCTGAAGCACTCTGAAGTATACATGTGATAAGCATACCAACAAGTATGCCGATAATCGGGTTTTTGAATGATGTAAGTACTCCGATAAAGGCAGGATTGTCACGGAGAACTGAAACGGAAGCACTCATGGCATCCATACCAGTCATAAGTATTGCAAAACCCATTAGGATATTACCTACCTGCTGCTTTGATTTCTGTTTACAGAACATCCTAAGATAGATACCGGCAATTGCTACGATACCCGTAAGAGTTGCTGTCGAAAGCAGTGAAAGAAGACTCGATGAAGAGCCGCCCACATCTGAAAGACAGATAATCCATCCGGTAACCGATGTACCGAGAATGGCACCCATTACAATACCGATAGCCTGATTTACCTTCATCATGCCTGAATTAACAAAACCTACGGTCATGATTGAAGTTGCTGAAGAGGACTGAATAATCGCTGTTATACCTGTTCCTAAAATAACTCCCTTAAGCGGTGTGCTTGAAAGTCTGTAGAGAACCATCTCAAGTTTACTTCCGGCAACCGCCTTAAGACCTTCACCCATAAGTGTCATACCAAAAAGGAACAGGGCTACTCCGCTAAGCAGAGCAATTACATTTGAAATTCCCATTTTCACCATTACTTTCCTGAAAATATAATTTTCAATGTTCTTAATTTTTTTTATTTAGTCTGCCATATATATTTATATCATATTTTTAAGAAAAAGTAAATTGTTTTTAAAGAAATTTTAGAGAAATATTTATGGAAAAAAAGTGTCTTATGTTTTTTACATTTTCTCCGGATTATACTGTGCCCTTTTCGAGCTTAACTATTTCAGGTATTTTTATTAAAACAGACTTTACTGAACTTCCTGACAGCTATTTTTATAAAATAAGCCCCTGCAGCGCATCCGAGAGTATTGTGAAAAATATCATCAAATTCGAATAACCCACGCTTTAATACAAGCTGAAGCACTTCTATTGTCACAGAGATACAAAATCCCAGCAGAGCTGCTCTTTTTACTGATTTGCCGGATGAAATCTGATAAAGGACTCCTGCGGGAAGAAGTAAAATGCAGTTGAGTATATCCTCACTGAGAAGTTTCATGTTATGATATTTTACAATATTCCGGTAACTCCAGAACGGAGTCAGGTTATAGTCGTAATATGATTTTTCCGGTCTGCAGAATACGGTTGAAGAGAATACTATAAAAATATATGTTATCATCAGTGCTGTTGACGCTGAGATGACTTTGTTCTTTTGTTTATTTCTGTACATAAAGAAAAATGAGAGAACAAACACCGGAATAGCCGCCCACATGTATTCCGGTGAAATACCGGGGTCGTAGTTAAAAATATAGTCCATAATTATCTTCTTTCCTGTTCTACGTTTAAATATATGTATTATGAAGTATATCACAATTCCTGATATTTTTCAACACCGTTTATTATTCTATTATTCCCGGATATCCGGTCTCTGATTCAGGTCGTTGCCCGGACTGAGTAAAACATGGGACTGTTGGGTATTCCTCTTGAAGAGGTGTCTCTCTCACATCATTCGCAGCAGAACTACTTTAAATATCCCTTTAATCCAACTGCACAGCTCGAATTTATTTTGACTTTCGCTATAATTTAAAAGCACACATCCCAACCGACGTGTGCTTTTTGTAATTATTTATATCTCCACTCCATTAAGTTTCAGAAGTTCCCTTGCTGTATCCACAGAATCCACGCCTTCCTTGTTTTTAACAGGTGCAAATTCCTTTTCTCTTTCCACCTCGTATGCAAGACAGCTGTCCTGAAGTTTAACCATGTCGAGTACAAGCGTTTCAAACTTATATGCATTTGGTTCTTCCGGAATAACTATGTTTCCGTTTTCATCAAGATACTTTATCTTCTTGAAGGCACGATGAAGAGGAAGGTGCATTCCGAGAATATCGTTAAGCTTGTCTGTGCGGAATACGTAGTTAAGGATAACACCCCAGTTGTATGAGAGTGTGCCGTCCTCTTCACGTCTGGTGCGCATCTCATCTGTCATCTCGTAGTATTCAACAATGGACGGCTTTCCGTCTTCAAGGCACATAACGCCTACACGTTCATCCGGTGCTGCCTTGGCTACAACCTTGGCTCCGCACTGTCTGCCCGATTCTATTATGGCACCTATGAAGCACGGGTCAACCATTCGCTGAAGAACATTGTCAACAGCAAATACGTTGAGCCATTCGATATCTGCTTTCTTAAGGCTTTTGAGTACACCTGACTTAACCATGGATGCATACCAGCCGCCGTTTCCGTTAGGGGCTGTTGAAACTGTACCCCTGTCAGCAAGCATAAGTTTTCCGTTTGTGTCAACCGTCGGAAGCTGCTCCTGAACGAAGAACATTACATTGTCGCTGCTGTATCCAAAATAGTTGTGTTCTTCAAGGAATTCTCTTGTGTCCCTGTCATTGTCAGTACTTGTCATGATGAAGAGAGGAATCCAGGTCCCGGTTTCCCTAACTACATCAAGAAGGTTGTTTATAAGACATTCGAAGATATAGAGTTCCCTGTTTACGCCGATGTTGAACATTCCTTTTGGCTTGTTGAATCCGAGTCTGCTCCCCTGTCCGCCTGCAAGGAGAACTGCGCCGACTTTGCCGTTTCTTATAGCTTCGATACCGGTTTTTCTGTAAGTTTCCCTGTTCTTTTCGATATCAGCCAGAGTAGCAGCGTAAAGCGGTTCCATATGCCCGCGTTTTTCTTCAGCACCTGTTTCGTGAAGTACTGAGAAATCAAGTGTTTCGAGCTGGTTAATGAGTCCGGACTGCTCTGATTCCGGAAGTTCCTTTATATGTTTAAGTAAATGAGACTGATTTAATATTGATAATTTTTCTGAGATTACATTTTTCAAGATATTTTCCCCCGGTTGTTTTTTATTCAATTAAGTATAACCATGTTATTTTATTATAAGATATTTACTTTCATATGTCAACACCATATCGAAATTAAAGCAACAATTTGTAGATTATCACAATTTTATACAGAAATATAATCAAAAAAATCCGGATACAGTAAAAGTACCCGGATTATTTTCATAGAATTTACTTCAGAACAGATTCATGAATTGCGAAATGTTTTGGGATACCGTGTTCCATAACAAGATTAAGCTCTCCCTGAATAAGAGGAAGGAAATATTCAAGGGCTCTGTCGTCGATATTGTTTCCTGAAGAATTAATGAACTTTTTAGGAAGAAACTTTTCCTGATTAGCTATCTTTGATGCATCTGCAGAGTCTATTGTAACTGTGTACGGCATATCAGATACGCGCTTAAACACCATAACCTTTCCGGTTGCTCCGCCCAGTGCACATCTTACACCTGCTGCTCCTATACTCTCTGACTCTTCAATATCCGTGCGCGAGCCGAGATGAGATGAACAGCGCTGCATTACATTAAGTTCTATGGAACGAACCTTGCAGCCGATTTCATTTCTTACAGTTTCTTCAAGGTACTTGCCTATTCCCGAGAGATATTTGTGACCGAAGTTGTCAACAACGCCTGACTGAACTCCGTCCGGAACTTCAATACCTTCTGATACGGCTACTATAACAGCCTTGTGCTTTGAAAGCTCCTGTCTTACGTCCTTAAGGAACCCGTCGATTGAGAATTTTACTTCAGGCACATATACAAGATGAGGAGCTGTTTCACCAAGTGCGTGAAGCACAGCTGTGGATGCTGTAAGCCATCCGGCATGACGACCCATTATCTCCACTATAGTAACCGAAGGAATACTGTATACTATACTGTCACGTGTGATTTCCTTCATCGTTGTTGCAACATACTTTGCAGCAGAACCAAAACCCGGAGTATGATCTGTAATACACAGATCATTGTCAATAGTCTTCGGAATACCTATAACCTTTATATCAAAATCTATGGTTTTAAAATATTCGGAAAGCTTGTTTACTGTATCCATAGAGTCATTTCCGCCTATGTAGAAAAAGGCGCCGATATTTCTCTGTTTAAGAGTCTCGGTAATCTTCCTGTAAACTTCCTCGTCCTCTTCCCAGTCAGGAAGCTTGTAACGGCATGAACCGAGTACAGTTGAGGGTGTCTGCTTAAGGAGTTCCATATCGTCATTTGAGAGAATCATTGATTTCAGATTAATCATATGGTTGTTGATAATTCCTTCAATTCCGTTTACTGAACCAAATACAGCGTCGATTGAAGGCTCCTTCAGGGCTTCTTTGTATACTCCGACAAGTGAGGCATTGATTGCACATGTCGGTCCGCCTGACTGTGCTACAGCAATATTAAACATAATTATTTTACACACTCCTATGATTTAGATGTAATTTAATTATATCATAACAGAATTTGTTATGCAAGTAAAACAGACAAATTAACGTTAACTATTGTACAACGCATATGCAGCAAGGGTGTAGCCGTCATTGAGTTTTCTTTCTTTTATCCACTGCTTCATTTCATCGTCAGAGAGGAGACGAAAGCTTTTTATTCCTTCGTATTTTTCTTTTATGCTTATATTCTCAACTTTACAGGAGTAAACATCAACTTTATTTCCGTTAATGCCGCTGTCGGCAACTATCTGACCAATAAGACTTACATCATGTGGTTCGGCGCCTATCTCTTCTTCTGTTTCCTTAATTGCATTTCTAAAGGAATCAAGGGCTTTTTCACCGAATCCTCTTGGAAAAGCATACTGAAAATCTCTTAGTGCGTGACGAAACTGGTTTAACAGGACAAATTTATCCTTATATACCGGAACTATCACCACGGCGCCTTTACTTACAGCAGGGACAAGTCTCTCGTATGCAAAATACCTTCCGGGTTCAGAATACACCAGGTCTACAACCATAATCGAATATGGACTCTCGTAAACAACACCGATTTTTCTTCCGCTCTCCTTCTCAAAATGTCTCACTCTTTCATAATCAGTCTCTATTTTGAGATAAGGGTTCTGAACAAAAAGTTCCGGTCTCTTTTTTCTTAGCTCGGTATACTTTTCCCAGGCTTCATCGTTACCTGTTTGGCAAATTCCATTTATCATATTCAATCTCCTTTCCGTTACGTCTGAAGTAACAGAGCAGTTTATCAAATGTAGATTCACCAGCTGTAGATATAAGTCCCTCAAAAAGTCTCAGTTCTGTATACAGACAGCTGTTATGTATATCACTTACTCTGATATCTCCAAGAACATAATCTATTGTAAGTGTTTCCTTAATATCTATGATTCTTGCAACCGAAGAACTGTATGTAAAGCAGAATTCAGGCTTATTTGATTTAGGTCTGATGTTTTCATAAACAACTTTTATTTCATCGGAATCTATTCTGAAAATTACACTTAGTCCTATATTCTGCTTCCAGTCGAACTTCTTTCCTTCCGCGGAATTCTTTACAGCTCTTATGAGGTTTTTGA
>JAUNJJ010000220.1 GCA_030533325.1 Oscillospiraceae bacterium | reverse complement strand
AATATCAATACCTACTGAAAGCATGTTGGAAGACATAACATAATCAAAGCAATTATCATCAGTAAATCTGTTGGTAAGCTGCTCAAGTACATCCTTAATTTCCTTTGCAGAATTTCGGCTTGTCAGTTCTCCATTATTAAAATATGGTGGTATTAAGCTGTTTTTAACATCAACAGTTATATCATATTTCAATGCTTCGTCTTTGAATTTATGTGAAACAAGATATTTTATTTCTGTGAAAATACGATCAGTTACTATAATTGCAGATGTTCCAAGTTCCTTCAGTGAATTAAAATATCCTACTGTAGTAAAGAACTGGTCTACAACTTCATGCGGTTTGTTTTGTTTCTTATAAAGATATTTAAGAAAAACAAGTAATGCAAATATTTTTATAAGCATTTCTGAAGACGTTCCACCAATAGAACAAATGCCAGTATATGTTCTGGCAGGACGTTTATCCTGACTTGCTTCAATAGCGAAAAATGAATCGTCATATGATAAACCGTTAGGCGGAAACTGAATCATATCTCTGTTATACAGAATTTTTATTTGCTTGTCCGCATTTTTTACAGTAGCAGTTGAAGCTATGATTTTAGGATTACCATTGTAATGTTTTGAAATTTCCTCAATAGCTATTTCATATATACCGGTTATTGATCCGAGAGGGCCTGAGATAAGATGTAATTCATCCTGAATTATAAGTTCCGGAGGCTTATTTCCTCCCGCTCCTAATAGCTGACCTGATTTTTCTTCCCATGTAAGTCTTGCAAACTTGTCCACAGTGCTGAGAAGAAGTGTCGGTTTGACTGCGTAAATATCATCATCTATTACGTAAATTGGTAAATGATGTCTGAACTCACATTCATGATTATGTTCGCACTTAATATTCATACGACCAAATTCAACAGAATAACCACCGATACCTATCTCTGAACCACACCATGGACATTTGGTAATTTGCATCGGATTAGCTTCATAAATCTTTACAGTTGAATCCTCTCGCATTTTATTCAGAGTTTCTTCAGCTTCTTTAGTATGGTTTGGCGTCATGCCTGAACCAATCCAAAGTCCAATTGATATCTCATTACCAGGAATATTATATAGCTTCCTCATATATTCACAAGCACAGATAAGTGCAGTGGCTCTTTCAAACTGCTGAATTGTGAGGAGTCTGAGTGTATATCGCATGATAATAGTAACGCCATCACAGTCATTTCCTGATTTATGCGTAAGTCTTCTGTAAAAAATAGTGAATGCTGATAACCCCAGATAAGCTTCTGTTTTACCACCGCCTGTTGGAAACCAAAGCAAATCAACTTTATCATGAAATGGATTTTCATTATTAACAATGTCAGGAATAATCTGAAGAACATAGGCCATCTGGAACGGATACCAGCTAACTGTATCTGGTTTGCAGCGCTTTGTTTTTACTCTCTGCCACAGCATTGCTTCATTCATATACTTAAAGGCCTGCCATGCCAGATCATTTGTTTCAAGACATTTGATACCATCTCTAAGTCTTCCTATACACTGTTTGATATTTTCAAACGAAACACTTGAAGGGACACTATATTTGGCTATAATTTTTTTACTGGATTTCAGATTTTCAAGCCAGTTTTCATATTCATTTATAAAACCTGATAATCCATTACACGCAGGTTTCCTGTCAGCATCCTTCCAATACTGCATATACAGATACTCAGCGTTTGGAATTAACCTCGGCATCATCTGTAAAAGACGATGCTGAGGAATAAATTCACTGTAAACCTCTGTTACAATACCATTTTCAGATTTGTATAACGAAGAACACCCATGTCCGTATGAATAGTTATGAACAGCATCATACAACATGTCACTTGTTTCTTCTTCAACAGATTTTTTAGAATTTCTTGTATATACAGGCATAAAACCTTTTTTACTTTTCACAGACAAATGACACTGAAACAACGATTTTTTATTCATATCAAGATTGTTATCATCAGCTTTGTTTTTATTCAGTACTGAAACAGTAACCAGTCTTGTGTTATCACTGTATATTCTTCTGACATGAAGATAAACCATTATCGGAAGCTCAGTTTCTTCAGATATTATTGTATTTGAAATTTTATTGGGAACGATTAATTCTGTGTGAAATTTTTCAGATTTTCTCCTATAGATATTATCAACTTTTTCTTTTTCTGATTCAGTAGCTTCAGTAACTTTTTCTTCATGTACATATGAAGCATACAAAAATGTAATATCCAGCAAATCACCTTCATTAAGAGTAAATGAAAGTGCCATTGAGGACGGTTTATATATGTTTAAGTTTAAAGGAATTTCGCTGTCTTCTGAATTATCCTCAAATAATTCTTCAGGGTTTTCAGCATCTTTTAACTCACTCTTTCCCACAGGCTGTGGCCATAGAATTCCAAGCGAATATCTGCTAAGAGGATCTTCATATTCAAGCACTTCATCATATTTCACCGGTCCAATAAAATCTGTTCTAAGGTGACTTGTTATATCATCTATAGTAGAGTAAAACTCTGAAAATTCAGCCATTTATCTCATCCCTTTTCAAAATTAAGCTTTCCAAGTCCGGTTATCTGTATTCCAAAACAGATTTTAGACTTCTGATATTCTTCAGGTATTGTACTGTCAAACTTTTTCAGTATTTCTGTAGTAATGCCGCTCACATACAGTTCTGTAAGATATGAAGGCATATTATATTTATAATCTGTAGCTTCGAGTCCTCGTTTTATTTCAGCAGACATCCCTGCAGATAACTTTCCAATAATTCTTCCGTTATGAACAACGTCATATCTGTCATTCTCAGATGATAAAACCACTGTAATTTCATCATACATTTTCACGTTAGTTATAATGTATTCCTGAAGATCTATGATACTTTCAAAATCTCCGGATGCAAAAGAATTACAATCAATATCTCCTGACAATCCAAGAACGATATTTCTGCAATACTGATTAGCTTTACCATAATTATGTATACCAACACGAACTACTCTGCCACTTGAACTTTTCTTGAAGAATGTCTGATTCTTCTTCATTGTTACAAGTTGATTCTTTGGCCTTGTCAAAGCAACATATCTTACACGAGCTTCTTCAGAACTGCTATTGTCAGCTTCTATTTCAGAATCAACAAGTATAACCCTGTCAAATTCACTTCCCTTAGCTTTATGAATAGTAGAAACTGTTAAAGTAGGTAACTCATCATAGAACTCCTTAGGCACATTGTTTACAACAGCAAGAGCGGTTGTCATTTTTGATAATGAGATACGCTGATTATTATCTGATTCAAGAAAATCACACAATTTACTCCATACATATTCTGCTTCAAGTTTTGAATTACATCTAAACGTAAAACGGTCAATAAAATCATTCTTAGTAATAGTTTCACGACAATAATCCCAGAAAACATCAGCAATCCATCTAGGCAAAGGAGTCACATTATTTACACCTCTGTTAAGTGTGTGTACTATTC
>JAUNJJ010000219.1 GCA_030533325.1 Oscillospiraceae bacterium | reverse complement strand
TTATTTTAATAAAATTTTGAATAAGATTTACTTATTTTAATGATTTTCATAACGTAATACGAAGTTTTCGTTATAATGAGAAGTGCAGAAAATAAGGAGGTGCAACATGAAAATCTACATAGACGCCGACGGCTGTCCGGTTGTCAACAATACGTTGAAAATCGCGAAACAATACGAAGTTTCCTGCGTAATCATCTGCGACACAGCGCACAGAATTGAACGTGACGGTGCGGAAACTATTGTAGTATCGCAGGGTGCGGACAGTGTAGACTTCCGTCTGGTGAATCTGATTGGCAGGGGAGATATTGTCATTACTCAGGACTACGGGCTGGCGGCAATGTGCCTTGGGAAAAATGCGTTTGTGCTGCATCAGGATGGCAAGCAGTACACAGAGGCGAACATCTCCGGATTGTTGGAGTTCCGTGCCATCGGAAAGAAAATTCGCAGAAGCGGTGGCAGAACGAAGGGAATGCCAAAGCGCACATCACAGCAGGATTTAGCTTTTGAACGTGCGCTGGAGGATTTGATACAGCATTTTGATAAAAATAATATTTTATAAAACGAATTAAGGAGAATTCAATGAACGAAATAAGAGCAAGAGTTATATTGCAGGAGAAAGGGATGTACAAAATCAGCAACGGTTCAGCTGTAAAAAATGCAGTTGTTTCGGGTAAGTTTATGTTTACGTCAACAACTGTTTCGGATTATCCTGCTGTTGGAGATTATGTTATTGAGGAATGGCCTGAGGACATATTTGCGTTGACTGGAGGCTGATTTATACTTTTAGCAGTGCTTCTTTCATCATGCAAAGGTCAGGTATGTTCAGAACATTATCGCTGTTAAAATCTCCTGCTTTTGGGTTTGCTGCTATCGTATCCGGAACATCAAGCAGATATTTCTGCAGAAGTATAACATCAGCGATATTAAATTTGCCGTCTGAATTTATATCTCCGTTTATATCCGCATTATTCTCCGAGTTCAGATATTTCTGGTATTCCTCATAAGAATAAAAATCAGCACCAAGTTCATTTTTATCTGTATTGACTTCATTAAGCGGTACTGATTCATTTCCGTCAAAATAATAAAGTGAATAACTTCCGTTAGCTGTACTGCTGTATATAATAGAATTATCGTCAATAGGGCAGGGGTCTGAACTGTCGTATATTTCTGAATTTACTGACAGACTGTAGATGTTGTTTCCGTCGTAACACATCAGCTGGTCATGGTGATTGCCGGATGGGTACCATTTTATAAAATACAGCTTTCCGTTTTTACAGATAGGGTAATAGGCCGTTACATCTTTTTCGCTGTAAATTGTCTTTGTTTCGTTTGTATCCATATCCATCTGAACAATAGAACCATATCCGTCAGTATATCGGGTATAAAAGAGGTATTTTCCGTCATCCGAAATACAGGGCATTGCTTCTTCAGCGTAATCATCTGTCAGCATTTTTATTTCCATGTTCTGCAGATTCATGACAGCAAGGTTATAAGTAAAATCACTGACAGTATTATTCCAGTAACCTCTCTTAAATACAATGCTCTTCCCATCAGGCAGCCATTTTGGATCTTCATTTCTGAAACCGCTGTTTTCAGTTAAGTTTGAAACCGTTTTTTCAGTATTATCATACAGATAGATATCCCATTCATCAAAGTTTTCATCTATCGCCATAAATACTGCTTTATCAGGCGTTACTCCAAAACTTCCATTCATAGGGTTAACGAAATCACCTGTGATTTCTGTTGTTTTCCCCTCATTATCCCGCAGATACAACTGACTGTCCATTTCTGAATATGAGGTGTAACTATGCCATATTAACCATCCCTCCGGCATAGTTTCAGTGGCTGAAATAACAGGTATTTTGCTGGTTACAACAGATACTGACAAAATAGCTGCGATCATTTTGCTGAATTCCATTTAATCCACTCCGTTTCACTGGGTTTGTCATTTTTACAGAAAAGTAAAATTATAGGTTTGATTTAAAATATTATCATGAAACATGACAGAATGCATGAAAATGTATTACACAAAGCGAAAGAGGTTGTAGGGAGAATTATCAAACTGTTCGCATATGTTTCTGGAAGACAAACATTCCATCTCCGCCATCACCGATAAATTCTTCGTTATCGTTAGGATCGGGATTACCAACGGCATTCAGAGAACGGTCAATATCCTTTTCCGGCAGTATAATATCTTTAGTTTCTCCGTAAACAGCTTCAAAGCCTTTCTGAAAAGCCTCCTGAATATTGTGTTTGAATTTTTTCATATCCGTTTGTGCCATTGGTAAAAGTCTGAGTTCCATATTCATCCTCACAAATTGTAATTTTTCTTGCTGATCTGAAATTTTAGTTTAAATCAGGCTTTCTATATATATTTTACCATGCCGGAACATAAATTACAATGATTTTGCTCATTTTTCATAAATATCAGAAAGCATCGTTAAATCATAAATACTGTAGCAATCAAGCAGGGCGGGTATGAAGCTGAAGACTCTTCAGTATTTGATGAGAACCGTTCTTTTTTATCTTGAAACCGTAAAGAGAATATGATAAAATGGTATTAAAATTTAATGAATGTAACAGATTTAATGCGATTAACAGATGCAAAGATAAAAAATCAAAAATCAGTAAAAGTAATTCACCCCGTCAAAATAATCAAGCCACGTAAATGTTTAGTTTACGTGGCTTTTCTTATTCTTCATTCTGATAAACCGTTTCCCCCATCTTCACCCTGCACGTCTTTCCGTAAAATGCTATTCCGTAGCTCATTACCTTCTGATAGCAGTCATCCGTGAGCTGTTCTGCGTACTTTTTTGTTCTGATCTGTTCAAGTGCTGCATCGCATCTGTCGCTTAGTTCTTTAAAAGTACCGGCTATCTTCACTTCGATTATCACCGCTGTTTCCCTTGTCTGAAACTCGCAGATGGTTATATCCGTTCTTCCGTTTCCGTTTTCACGGTTGGATTTTATTTCATATTCGTCACTTCCGGTTATCGCACCCAAAAGAAATCCGTGATAGAAGTTTTCAAGACAGTCATGGAAACTTATGCTCTTTCTCAGCCAGCGGTTTATTTCCTTCTGTGCCTCCTCCGGTTTCCCATCAAGGAAAAATCCCAGAAGTTCCGGGGTTCTTTCTTTTTTTACAATGTCATCAAACCAGTCCTGTATTGTATCTTCATAAACTGTCAGAACTTCGAGATTTGGTATTACCATCTCTGAGACAGTTCTTTTATTTATGAATTCGGTTTTTATCTGTTTAAGATATCCGGTAAACAGCAGAAAACTCCAGATTATATCTTTGTTTACATCTATGTCTGAATATACTGAATTCTCGTTTATTAAAGCTGTTACACTTCCTCCTGCCATCAGGGTTTCTATCTTCTGCCTTGTATTTTCATTCGACTTTTCTATAAGCTGATGTATTATGCTGTTTGAACTTGTGTTTATCCAGTATGCTTTGCATGATATATCATTTCCGCCTCTGACTG
>JAUNJJ010000074.1 GCA_030533325.1 Oscillospiraceae bacterium | reverse complement strand
ACTGTCGTTGTAACAATAATCTCATCAACCATTGTAACTGTATCGTCCTCTGAATCAACAACTTTTCCGTTTTCAACTGTAAATGAAATAGTCTCTGCTGTTTCATATCCTTCAGGAGCCTGAATCTCTGTGAGAGTATAGTCTCCGTCAGGTATGCTCTTTACAACTGTCTCTGTTTCGCCGGAAACAAATGAAACACTGTCAGCTGTTATAACTATTTCTGAAGCTCCGCCTTCAGCATCAGCAGAAAGAAGGTCAGCCCCGGTCTCTGAAGGTTTTACAAGTTTAAGAACAAGCTTTGCCCCCGGAATTTCTTTTCCGGCTGTATCGGTTTTCTTAATGTGTACTTCTGAAGGAGCATCAACCATTGTTATTCTGTTGCTTTTAGAATCAACTGTGTTGTCATCAGGTCCCGGAACAGTTGCCACTGATGATGAAACAACTCCATCCTTTATATCGAATTCCACTGAACCGGTAATTGTATACCCATCCGGTGCAGCTATTTCCTCAAGCAGATAGCTTCCGTCCGGAAGTCCCTTGATTATAACAGGTTCATCACCTGATACCCATGTGAGCTTCCTGTTATCAGAACCTTCTTCAATGCTGACTCTGTCATTGCTTTCCGCAGCAGCAAGAAGATCTGCGTTATTCTCATCAGCCGGCTGCTTAAGTGTAATCATAAGTGTCGCACCGGAAACTTCATCAGTTTTAGCGACATCTGTCTTGCTTACTGTCAGCTCTGAAACCTTTGTTATAATTCTCTTCGGAGGATTAAATGTAATGCTTCCTGCCTCTATACCAAAGCCTTCTGCAGACTTTGCAATTGTTGACCCTGAAACGTGTCCGCCCAGTTCGCCGTGAACATTTGCATTTACGGCAAGAAGACTTCCCTGAATTGAACCGGTATATCCGACATCTTCGGCTTCATATGCATTGTAAAGAATATGACCGCAGAGAAGCATTTCGTCATCGAATGTTCCGTCTTCTTTTTTTGAATCCTGCTTGACATTAATCTTGTCAAGAATTTTTATCTGTCCGTTTTCCATAACAGGATTTCCGTCTGCATCAGCCTCATACTGAACAAATTCAACGGAATAATTCGGCATGCTTACTTCACTGCCCGGAACATTTATGATAACATATGAATCCATTATCTTGTTCGGAACAAAAATCTGTATAAAGTTTGACTTTGAGAAACCGCTCCATTCTTCTTCAGAAAGAGTAAATACATTAACCTCACTGTCTGAACCTATAAGCTTATAGCTGCCGTAAAGTTCCTCGGTCTTTCCTGTAACTTCGTAATTTGATATTTCCTTTGAAAGCTTTTCAAGTTTTGAAAACTCCGCATCAAAGTCTATAAGACCGTCTGCAATATAGAAATTATCAAGGTACTTGCCGTATACCGTTGTATTGACATCTGTATCAGATGAAACTGCAAATATTCTTCTTTCCGCGCCATTTGCAGGAGCAGCAAGAATGTCCTCAACCGTACCGCCGCCGACAATTACTGTGGCTCCGTTTCCTGTATACCTGCTTCCTATATCATAGGTGTTTCTGTTGTTTTCAATGCCTTTTCCGGCCGCAAGCCTTCCCTCAATATCGGCCGAATCAGGAGGAATTACAAACTTATCCTTTACAAATATTGTAAAATCTCCTGCCATGCCGAGAAACTTATCATCGGCATCAGGCACATCAAGAAGTTCGGCATATTTTTCTGAATCTCCTGTGACATTTTTAATCTGCTCAACACTGTCCGCTCTGTCAGCAAATACACGAAGTGATTCACCTGAAGCAAAAAGTGCCATAAATGCAGCAGTAAAAATGCTTAACAATCTTTTTTTCCTGCTTTTGATATTTATCATAAACAATCCCTCCATTATATTTTAAATACAAATCATATGTCAGATTAAGTATTTACTGTTACTATATATTTATCGGCAGAAACGGTAAAAAAACAAGCCGGTTTAATAAAAAATAATAATAAACCAGCTTAATTTATCATTTATTGTTATTATTGTTACCAAATGTATTTTTCAGTTCAGTTACAATCTCATCCTTCATAGCCCTGATATCTGCGTACACATCACTCCTGATGCTGCGGTTCACCTCCCGGTGGATATCCCGTTTTATCTGTTTAGCCAGATCACCGAATGCCGCAAACGGATCATTTGCATTACCGTCCTTTTTGTTTTCAGCATTTTTCTGAGTTTCAAACTGTCCGAAGAAATCCCTGAATGAATCGGAAATGTTTTTAAACGGATTCTGCTCCTCCTGACCTGTTTCGTCGTTTTTTTCCTCATCAATCGGCTTGTCATCCAAAAAGTCATCATCCTTAAGGTTGCTGTAGCACTGTGCTTCCTTTCCCGGAATTATGCTGCAGACTGACTGCTTTACAGAAAATCTGAGCTGTGTAAATTCATTGTCCTCTGTAACAAAAGGAATCTCAAAAAGCTGCCAGCCATCGACTGTTTTGGAGGCTTTGATATTTCCGTTGCTGAGAATGTAGACACGTTTGTTTTCAAAGTCACCGTTGTAAATTATCTGGAGCTGACAAACCGCTTCATTTCTTAGGTTGCGGTCAATCTTAACCCAGAAGTAAAAAGTGTACTTTGTATTTTTCTCAAGAATAAGCTGCTTTGTACCTATCTCAGTAACATTCTGACTCTTGTCACCTATACAGTAGGCCTCGGAAAGACCGTTTTCAAAGTCGGTAACAAATGTTCTTTCAGCCTTTGATAAGGCAGATTCGGAACAAACGCTCCACTCTCTTGCATTAAAGTAAATCCTGTTGTCTGTTATATTTTCATTCATGATTTTTTCCTCCTTTTGTCTGAAACCGGACTGTTTATACCGGTTCTCCTTTTGTATTTATATTATTTTAACACCACAGGAGAATAAAGTCAACAGAAAAATTTTTCAGCCGCTGAAGATTAACCACAGCGGCTGAAGATGAGATGAGTATTTCTATATAATAACAAAAATTCTTAGAATTGTATATGTTATATATTAAACTAATCAGTTGCATAAAACCTTTTTTTATGATATCATTATATAGTATGGTTTCCGGATAATCCGGACAAAATCACTTAATGAAAGGAACAAATACATTATGAAATTAGGCATGGTCGGACTTCCTAACGTAGGAAAAAGCACACTGTTCAATGCTCTTACAAATGCAGGTGCAGAATCAGCAAACTATCCGTTCTGTACTATTGATAAAAACATCGGTATCGTATCCGTTCCGGATGAAAGACTCGACGTACTCGCAAAGATGTACAATCCGGAAAAATTCACACCGGCAACACTTGAATTCGTTGATATCGCAGGCCTCGTAAAAGGTGCTTCAAAGGGTGAAGGTCTCGGAAACAAATTCCTTGCTGACATCCGTGAGGTTGATGCTATCGTTCATGTTGTAAGATGCTTCGAAAGCATGGATATCATACACGTTGACGGTTCAATCAACCCGGCACGTGACATCGAAACAATAAGTCTCGAACTCATCTTCTCCGACATCGAAATGGTTGACAGAAGAATAGACAAAGCAAAGAAGATGGTCAAGGCTGACAAGAAATATCAGGCTGAAGTAGATTTCTTTGAAGGTCTCAAAGCCCACCTTGAAGCTGGAAAGCCTGCACGTTCATATGAAACAACGGAAGATGAAGCAGAAATGCTTAAAACCTGTGCTCTTCTCTCACTCAAACCGGTTATTTACGCTGCAAATCTCAGTGAAGATGACTTCAGAAACAATATCGAAACAAACGAACACTATAAGACTGTATGCAGAATTGCCGAAGAAGAACACGCTGCTATCTTCCCGATCTGTGCACAGATTGAAGCAGAAATTTCAGACATGGACGCTGAAGACAAGGAAATGTTTTTAAGCGACCTCGGTCTTGAAACATCAGGTCTTGACAGAATAATCAAGGCAGGCTACTCACTCCTCGGCCTCATCTCATACCTTACAGCCGGTCAGCCGGAAGTACGTGCGTGGACTATCAAAAAGGGAACAAAGGCACCTCAGGCTGCCGGAAAGATTCATACTGACTTCGAAAAGGGCTTCATCAGAGCAGAAGTTGTTGCATTTGACGACCTCGTTGCATGCGGAACAATGGCTGCTGCAAAGGAAAAGGGTCTTGTCAGACTCGAAGGCAAGGAATATGTTATGCAGGACGGAGATATTGTTCTGTTCAGATTTAACGTATAATACTTATTATATAATAATATTAAAAAATGCAGAATCCGTGAAGATTCTGCATTTTTATTTTTACCATGAAGAAGCGATTATTTTAAAAGAAGATTTTTAAGAAGAATAAGGTCAAGAATAGAAATCTTACTGTCACTGTTCATATCAGCACCGAACTTCTGCTCTTCTGTAAGTTCAACCTTACCAATAAGTGCCTGCATAAGCTTTACAACGTCTGATGTACTTATTGAACCGTTTGCATCAACGTCACCCTTAACCGGATCAGGAGCTGTTGTTTCTGTTACTGTTGTTGTTTCAGCAGGTTTTGTGGTAGTAACAGGAGGCTGTGATGTTGTTGCCGGAGGTGCAGGAGTTGTAACTGCAGGTGTTGTAACTGCCGGCTGACCTGTTCCTTCAAAAAGAAGAGTAATCTTTCCGTCCTTGAATGAAAGCTCACTCGTATGACCTGAGTTATCATCTCCCGGAGTATCAAGAAGAGTCCACCAGAAGAATATGCCTATCTTATCAGCAAGCTTTGCTCTCTGAGCATCAGTGAAAATAACCTCTACTGTATCATAAACACTGTTGAATCCGAATTCTGTACAGTTTTCCCAGTCGTCAGCATAGTTTATTCCGCCGCCGCCCTGGCTGTCCCATGAAGTTGAACAGCTGATGTTGAATCGTATACCGCAGAGCTTTGATTTGTCTGCTCCCACTGTTACCCAGCCGTCTGCCGGAATACTTACAACTTTTTCGTCGTACTGCTTGATTTCAGGCTTCTGTTCCTCAACATCGCCTGATGCGAGCTTTGCAGCCAGTTCCTTATAATTATTCTCTATTGCCGGATCGTTCCATGTGGCTGTCTTTCTGTCGAGGAACTTCATATCACCACTGCTTCCTGCGTCCCAGAGAACAGGACACATACCGTATGAAAGTGCCTTTTCTGAAACCGCTGAGAGATACTTTCTGATTGATTCCTTGTCCTTGTTGTTTTCCGCCTCAGTAAGTACGCCGTATTCACCGATAATTACAGGAATTCCCTTGCTGATGAAGTTTGTATATATCTTCATCATGGCAGCATCAAGCTGAGCATAGTCATCAGCTGTTCCCCATGTTGTCTGAGGTGTGCACCATGTGCAGTTGGATTCCGCAACAGCAAACTGCGGAGGTGAATAGTAGTGAAGTGAAAGCATAAGCTTTCCGGCACTGTCCTCAGGCATTACAAATCTTGCATCACTTGTGAGATCAATATCCGTATTGTATCCTGAAATGAGGAGATGTCTCTGAGCATTGTTTCCGCCTGTTGCACGTACAGTGTCAACAAACTTCTGGTTGAGCTTGTTCATAAGGTTATAGGCGTCGTTCTTGGAAACTGAACCAAAATCTATCTCGTTCATACCTTCAAAAACAAGGTAATCTGAATAATCCTTAAAAGTCTCTGAGATCTGTGTCCATAATGTTTCAAATCTCTTTTCAACACCGGCGTAGTCATTTACAGCATTTCTGATCCATGCAGTATCACCGCCGCCTCCGTCATGATGTACGTTGATAATTACATAGAGATCTTCTTCAATGCACCAGTCAACAACTTCCTTGACTCTTGCCATAAAAGCATCGTCTACCTTGTTGGTGGTTGTGTCCATTGCGTTGATCCAGGTTACAGGAATACGAACAGTTTTAAAACCTGTTTCCTTAACCTTCTTTATAACTTCCTTTTTCGTAACAGGATTTCCCCAGCCGGTTTCATACTGCTCAGGTGTACCGTTCTGAATCCATGCACAGAGACTGTCAAAGGTATTTCCAAGGTTCCAGCCAAGTCCCATGTCCTTTACAAGTTCTGCCGACGAGATATCTCTCATTGTCTCAGCTGCACTTACCGTTGAAACCACTGCATAACTACTGTTGCTGTTATCGTTTACAAATGCAGGTGAAGAAATACCTGTAAGTCCGAGAGCGAGAGCCGCTGCACAGGACACTGCTGAAATAAATTTTTTATTCATTTACACAAACTCCTTCTTAAAAAAGTGGCAGAAAAATGCCCTGTCTGTTACCCCGGGCATCTTCTTAAATTCATTAGTTCAATTATACCACTTCAGTTAATCGTTTTCAATAATTTTTCGATACAATTTTCTGAAACTTGTTTGTGAATTTCAACGTTTATTGTAATTTAAGTCAGGTAGTTTTCACAGTGTTTCCCGCACTCTGCTGTTTCCGAAAAAAATTTGTACTCACCAAGAAAAAACAATATTATAAAATAAACAGATGCACCGCATAAAACAGAAACAAGGAACTTCACTTTTTCATTTACAGGCAGAAACGGAGCTGTTCTTACAATCCATGCTGAAGCCGAACACATAAGAGAGGCATACAGCGGACCGGCCAGAAGCTTAAACAGGCTGAACCTTATCCCTGTAATTTTTTTTAGTTTATACAGTGACATAATAAATATCAGCAGATAACAAAGGCCTGTGGAGATTGCCGCTCCTGAAACATTAAGCCATGGAATTCTCACAAGCAAAACATTTCCCAATGCCTTTAAAACTGTACCTGCAAACATAATCCGTGCCGCTGTTCCTGCCTTTCCTATCGCCTGAAGTATACTGAAAACAGGAAAAGAAAGACACAGAAAGATAACAGAAATTCCAAGATATCTGAGCGATTCTGTACAGAACATTGTTTCTGCCGCTGAGTGCGGAAACAGAAATGAAAGTATGTCACCTGACAGAATACAGATTCCGCATCCGGCAGGAAGTGCAGCCATAGCAGTTATCTTAACAGCCTTTTCAGCATTCCTCTTTATTTCCTCCGTATTTCCTCTCGCCCATGCATCTGCACTGGCAGGAAAAATGCTTTTTCCGAACATATTTGTAAATGACGGAACCAGATTAAAAACCGTCACAGCCATTCCACAGAATGAACCGTATGCAAATTCAGCAAAATTATCCATGCTGACATCAGCTGAAAAAACAAAGCTGTAATTTTCCGTAAAATATCCCGGATTTTCTCTTACCGCTCTTCCTGTATATCTTATGATAGTACAAAGATCCACAAGTGAAGTAAGACTGCTCATAAGAGCACCTGCTGCAACCGGAACTGCAAATGCTGCAAGCTCCTTTATAATTCTTTTCGATGATATCCTGCAGCTTTCATTTTTATCATGATTCTTTTTTATGTTTCTGACAAAATCATAAGACACTATATACAGGGTTCCTGCCAGAACAGAAAGCATAACTCCTGCACTTGCACCCGCAGCAGAAAGAGCAGGTACATCTGTACAGATACATGTAAAACGTGCCTTAAACCATGATGCATTATTCTGAACCGCCAGACATACAGAAATGCCAAGGACAAGTTTTGCCACACTCTCGACAACCTGAGACACAGCTGTAGGGAACATCATACAGTGCCCCTCATAGTATCCGCGGTACGCAGCCGAAACACAGCTGAAAAATACTGAAGGCGAAATCATAACAAGCGACAGCCATATCCTGTCACTTCCCGCTGCATATACTGAAAACGGCCATGCAAGAACCAGCATAAGCAGTGTTCCCGCCGCACCTGCAAGCGAAAAAAGAACAAATGAACATTTTTTTACCTTTTCTGCCCCGGAACTTCCGTAAATCGCATTGTATTCAGCAGTTACCTTTGCAGAGGCTGCGGAAAAGCCTGAAACAAACACTGCATACACAGGCAGAAACAGTCCGTATGCCCCACTGAAATATGCCATTCCCTTTCCTCCGAGGAGAGAGGCAAGGGGTATACGAAACAGAACTCCTGCTATTTTTGAAATCATAACTGAAGCTATAAGAATCGCTGAAGATTTAATAAAATTCTGTTTTTTCATACAATACTCCCGGACTTCCTTCATTATAATCCTCTGAATGCAGGATTACAGCTATATAAATATATATTCATATTCTTTTATAATCATTCTGAACAAATTGAATAAAGAAAAAAAATTTCATATTGATGTTTTATTTACTTTGTGATATAATAAAAGAATAATGTGGTTTCAACCCATATTTCAGTTAATGTTTATTTAAGAAAGGCAAAACTATGGATTATCATTTTTCCAACCGGGTTTCAGGACTTAAGCCTTCGGCTATCCGTGAAATTCTCAAACATACTGCGAATCCTGAAGTTATTCCGTTTGCAGCCGGGAATCCTGCAGCCGACGCTTTTCCAAAGGATATCATAAAAAAAATATCAGAAAACATTCTTGAAACTGACCCGATAGGAGCTCTCCAGTACAGCGTAACTGAAGGTTACACTCCTCTCAGAAACCGTCTGAAAAAAGAGCTTGCAGCAAAGAACTGCTTCACTGAAGGCCGCGATGATCTCATTATCACATCAGGGGCACAGCAGGCAAATGAACTTGCATGCAAGGTACTGTGCAGCGACGGTGACACGCTCATCTGCGAAGCACCAAGCTTCATCGGCTCGCTCAATGCATTCAAGTCGTACAATGTAAATATTGCCGGAGTTGAACTTGAAGATGACGGAATCAATATCGAAAAACTTGAAGCTGCTGTTAAGGAAAACAAAAATGTCAGACTTCTTTATCTGATTCCTAACTTTCAGAATCCTACCGGAAATACAATGTCACTCGAAAAAAGAAAAGCTGTATATGAACTTGCTGTGAAGTACGACTTCATTATTCTTGAAGACAACCCTTACGGTGACCTGAGATTCAGCGGAACAGACATTCCTCCTATAAAATCATTTGATACAGAAGGAAGGGTTATCTACAGCAGAACATTCTCAAAGATACTTGCGCCGGGACTTCGTGTAGGCTATGTAAGTGCTCCTTCGGAAATCATCTCAAAGATGATAGTGTGCAAGCAGGTAGCCGATGTTCACTCAAACATCTGGGCACAGCAGATATGTGACCGTTTCATGGAAACAACAGACATGAATGTTCACCTTGCATCACTCAGGAAAATTTACAGAGCCAAGTATGAACTCATGGCGTCAGGCATTAAGGAACACTTTTCCGAAAAGGTCAAAGTTACAAAGCCTGAAGGCGGTCTTTTTATCTGGGCTACTCTCCCGGAAAATACCGATATGATGAGCTTCTGCAAAAAAGCAGTTGAAGAATATAAAATAGCCGTCGTTCCGGGAACTGCATTTATGATTTCCGAAAACGACAAAACCAGTTCATTCCGTATGAATTTCTCAACTCCTACTGACGAACAGATAGTAAGAGGATGTGAAATTCTCGGAAAGCTTACCAAAGAATTATAAAAACCTTCCGCCGGGAACAATGTGCGGAGAAACGGAGAATTATTATGGCAGATAAAGCTTTTGTACGTTATAACGTTTGTGAACCATATCTTTTATCAAGAATAAAGGCGCTCAGAATGCCGCCAGCAGTTATTGGAATTAAACTTACTGATGACAAGCAGGTATACAGTGCAGTTGTAGATATCCCTATGGGCAACGGTCTCCTTGGCACACTTGTATGCCTTGCAAACGGAGCTGTTAATATTTTCTTTAACAATGGAGCATCTATCACAGGGCTTGCAGCAAATCATCCTACACTTGCACAGGCATGTCGTTCATTCCTTGTAAGCTCAACCCAGTCACTTCCTGTCTGTGAAAGAACATCCGTATTCGACCTTCCTACAAACCCGAACAATCACTTTGTTCACCTCATGACAAGAAAAGGCGTATACAAGACAGTTATAAACCCGTTTACAGCAGCAAGCGAATCAGATAAGATGAGGGCATTTCTCCTCCATCTCTATCAGAAGGTAATGAGCGAAGTTCAGACTGCTCAGGCCAAAGAAGCAGTAAACCGTAAAAAAGCATAATTCCCGAAAGGACCGATTATTAAAATGCAGGAAACAAATGAAAAAAAGCTGATTTTCAGTGGCATACAGCCTACCGGAACATTTACTCTCGGAAACTATATAGGTGCTATCCGCAACTGGGGACCTCTTCAGGACGAATATAACTGTATATACTCTATTGTCGATATGCACGCAATCACCGTAAGGCAGGATCCGGCAAAGCTCAGACAGAATACTCTTCAGGCATATGCACTTATTCTGGCATGCGGTATTGATCCGAAAAAATCAACAGCATTTATCCAGAGTCATAACCCGAATCATGCAGAACTCAGCTGGATTCTTTCATGCTCAACTCAGTTCGGTGAACTTTCAAGAATGACACAGTTCAAGGATAAGAGTGCTAAACACGCAGATGACATAAATGCAGGTCTCTTTACATACCCTGTTCTTATGGCAGCTGATATTCTTGCATACAATGCTGACCTTGTTCCTATCGGCGCTGACCAGAAGCAGCATCTTGAACTTGCAAGAAACATTGCAGGAAGATTCAATCAGAAATACGGTGAATTTTTCACTCTTCCTGAACCATTTATTCCTGAGACAGGTGCGAGAGTAATGTCACTTCAGGATCCGGCAAAGAAGATGTCAAAGTCCGACGAAAACCCTAACGCATGTGTTCTCATTCTCGATGACAAGGATACAATAATAAGAAAGTTCAGGCGTGCTGTAACAGACTCTGAAGCTGAAGTATGCTACAGAGAAGGCAAGGCAGGAATAAACAATCTTATGACTATCTATTCAGCAGTAACAGGAAAGACACTTGATGCCATTACAGCTGAATTTGCCGGCAAAGGCTACGGCGACTTTAAGACTGCAGTTGGTGAGGCTGTTGCCGACCATCTCGAACCTGTCAGAACCGAATATGAAAAGCTTATCGCTGACAAGGCATATCTTAAGGAATGCTATACAGCAGGTGCTGAAACAGCATTCAGAATCACAAGAAAAACTCTGTCAAAAGTATACAGAAAGATTGGTTTCGTAGACGCAAGGTAGTCCAAAAGCCGCATAACTATGTGTTTTTCAACTATTCTAAATAATTGAATAGTTAATTATTATATAAATCTTACAAAAATAATTAAAAAAGCTTGCTTTTTGTGCTGGTTTGCGGTACTATTATTAAAGACTGAATTCAAAATATTTCAGAGGTTATTATGTTTAATTTTAAAGACAATTATGACATAAACGATCTTATCACTATAGTCAGTATTCTCAGAAGTGAGAACGGCTGTCCGTGGGACAAGGTTCAGACTCATTCTTCCATCAAAGCAGATTTTATTGAAGAAGTATATGAGGTTATCGAAGCAATAGATATGGACAGTGCAGAAATGCTTCGCGAAGAACTTGGAGATGTTCTTCTTCAGGTTGTATTTCACTCTCAGATTAAAACTGAAGAAAATGTATTTAACTTCGGAGATGTATGCAATGACATCTGTCAGAAACTTATAGTACGTCATCCTCATGTATTCGGAGAGGTAAAAGTAAACGGCTGTGATGAAGTACTTTCAAACTGGGATAAGATTAAGCAGCGCACAAAGGGACAGACAACCTATACAGAAACACTTGAAAGTGTTCCTAAAACCTTTCCGGCTCTTATGAGAGCGCAGAAAGTTGGTAAACGTGCATCAAAAGCCGGAATGGACTTTGAAAACATCAGCACAGCACTGGAACGTCTGAAATCCGAAATAAATGAACTTGAAGCTGCAATAGCTGAAAAAGACTCTGACAAAATCAGAGAAGAACTCGGAGATGTCCTTTTCTCCTGCACAAACGTTGCAAGAAAAGCTGAGGTTGACTCAGAAACTGTTCTCACAGAATCAACTGAAAAATTCATTAAACGTTTTGCAAAAACAGAGGAACTTGTAAGGCTTAAAGAGACGGATATGACTTCTCTTGGCATAGACGAGCTTGATGAGTACTGGAAACAGGCCAAAGCTCAGAATTAACAAAAAATAACTGGAGGTAATACAAATGACAAAGGCAGATTTAATCAATGCTATAGCTGAAAAAGGTGAATACTCAAAGAAGGATGCTGACAAGGCACTCGCAACTGTAACAGCTGCTATCACAGACGCTCTTGCAAACGGTGAAAAGATTCAGTTAATCGGTTTCGGTACATTCGAAGTTCGTGAAAGAGCTGCTAAGGATTCCAAGAACCCAAGAACAGGTGAAACAATTCACTGCCCTGCTAAGAAGGCTCCTGCATTCAAGGCTGGCAAGGCTCTTAAGGATGCTGTAAATAAGTAATTTTTACACATAAACACTTAAAAGCACAAGCATCGGAGTTAATCTGATACCTGTGCTTTTTTATTATGAGGATATAATTAATATGCGACTCGACAAATATTTAAAAGTAACACGTCTTATAAAAAGACGTACCATTGCCAATGAAGCATGTGATGCCGGAAAGGTACTTGTCAACGACAAACCTGCACGTGCATCGTACGATGTAAAGGTAAATGATATTATCACCATATGCCTTGGTCAGAAGCCGCTCAGAGTAAAGGTAACCGCCGTTACAGAACACGCTACCAAAGACAATGCTGCTGATAATTATACTGTTATAGATTAATAACCAAAAAGTCCGCTGTTCCCGGCGGACTTTCCTGTTTCAGTGTATTACTGTCATTTTCACCTGTCCGTCAATAATATGGAATATTTTACTATGTTTTTTATATTTATTTTTTCACATACTATTACTGTTCCGGAATAAAAGGGAACAAAAAACAAATGAAAGAGGTACCGCTATGGAATGCAAAGGTAAGAATCCAAGTATCAGATGCACTGTAAGCCAGTGTGCACACAATATGGGCAGTGAACATTACTGTACACTCAACACAATAGATGTAGGTTCTCATGAAGCTAATCCTACAATGCCGCAGTGCACTGACTGCAACTCATTTGTAAAGAAAAGCTGATAACAACACTTTTCAAAAGAGTGTATTCCGGAACAATCCTGCCGGAATGCACCCTTGGTACATACACAAAACAAACAAAAAACAAGAGCTTAATATGTCAAAACGTAAAATTTTCATTAAAGCACTTGTTAATCAACCGGATTTAGAGTATAATAAAGTTAAGGAGATGATAATATGAACGAATCAACCGGTGCAACAATGAAATTTCATGTAACTGAGGATAAAGAAAAAACATTAAAAAAAGATCTCATCACAATACATGATGCACTCCAGGAAAAAGGCTACAATCCAATTAATCAGATTGTCGGATATATTCTTTCTGAAGACCCGACATACATAACAACACATCAGAACGCGAGAAATATCATCAGACATATCGATCGTGATGAACTCCTGCAGATACTTGTAAGGTCATATATTAACGGAAAATAAAAACATGGTTTCTGACCATGTTTTTTTCTTTTTAATAACATTGCTATTATTTCTCCTTCTGCAGATAATATACAGTGGACGCAAAAGAATTTTGCGTTCGATGTATATTTTTTCGTTTAAAAAAAATTTAACCTGTCTTTGAAAGGAGAATTCCATGAAAAAAATTATTGCAGCCGCTGCTGCATTTGTTCTTATGTGCCAGCCTGTTTCTGTATCCGCACTGAGTTCCACGTCACACGGATACGGACAGGGAACACAGACTGACAGCAGCAACTGTCCTCTTGGAGCTTCAGATTTCAGCCATATATACGGAAAATTTGACGCATTTGCTCTGTCAGAAGATCCGGAAAGAATAATCCTTACTTTCGATCAGGGTTATGAGAATGGCTATACCGAAAAAATTCTTGACACTCTTAAAGAAAAAAATGTAAAATCAATATTTTTCCTCACAGGTGACTACGCAAAAAAAGAAACTGCTCTGGTAAACAGAATGATAGAAGAGGGGCATACCTTAGGCAATCATGGTATGACCCATGCAAAGTTTCCTGAACTCTCTGACGCTGAACTGCGTGAAGAAATATCTTCACTCCACGAATATGTTCTTGGAACATACGGATACGAAATGCAGTATCTGCGGCCTCCATGCGGAGAATATTCCGAAAAGTCGCTTAGCATTTCAAAATCACTCGGATATAAAACCGTTATGTGGAGTTTCGCATATGTTGACTGGAACACAGACAGTCAGCCGGATCCGTGCGAGGCTCTGAAACAGATGACAGACTCCGCACACGGCGGTGCTATATACCTTCTGCACTCTGTCTCCTCAACAAATGCAGAAGTTCTCGGTCAGCTTATTGACAGCCTCAGAAGTGCAGGATATAACTTATAAATAAAAAAAGGCCACATCTTATGTGGCCTTTTTTTATTTATACAGATGAATTGCTTTTGAGAAAGTCTATAACATCATCAGTTGTTGTAAAACAAAGTCCGGTACATGTATCAGCGCATCCATAATAAATAGCTATACGTCCGGTTTCTGCATCAACGATGCTTGCGCAAGGGAAAGTTACATTAGGAACATCTCCTACGCATTCGTACGGCATCTGAGGGCTTATAAGATAATCTTTTGCACGCTTTACCGGTTTCCATGGTTCATCACGGTCAAGAAGTGCTGCTGAGAAGCTGTATACAAATCCGTTGCATGATGTCAGAACGCCGTGGTAGAACAGCAGCCATCCCTCAGAAGTTTCTATCGGTACAGGACCCGCACCTATCTTAGTACTCTGCCATCCTTTTTCTGCCTCCATAACAAGCCTGTGTTTTCCCCAGAACGTCATATCAGGACTTTCACTGTAATAAATGTCTCCGAACGGTGTATGTCCGTTATCTGAAGGTCGTGAAAGCATTGCAAAATTACCGTTTATTTTTCTCGGAAAAAGTACTCCGTTTCTGTTAAAAGGAAGAAACGCATTTTCAAGCTGATGAAACGTTTTGAAATCATATGTCCATGCGATGCCTATTGTCGGCTGGGAGTTATATCCGTTACACCATGTCAGATAATATCTGTCTTCTATGAAAGTAACTCTTGGATCATATCCATAGATAAATTCTTTCATTTCCTCAATATCTGTTTCAAATTCTATACGGTTTTCATCTATATCCCAGTGAATACCGTCTTTTGAAAAGCCTGCATGAAGTTCCATATCCCTCGCTTTATTATCCACGCGGAATACTCCGGCAAATCTGTCACCAAAAGGAACTGCAGCGCTGTTAAACACACTGTTGGAACATGCAATAATGTCCCTTTTTATAATCGGATTATTATTATATCTCCATACGACATCCCTGCATCCGGCCGGTCTGTCCTGCCATGGAAGATTGCTTACCTTTTTTTCTCCAAAAATCTGATATTTCATTTCCCCGCTTTACCTTTCATTTATTTATTCACCAGTTTCCTCCGAAGGAATTGTCACAGCTGTAATATCCGGTGTTACAACCGGCGGCTGAGTTAAAGCTGCAACCGTTGTAACAGGCTTTTCCTCTTTAAGAACTGATTTGTTTTTATATTTTTCAAGTGTTATTGTTCTGTTGGAATTATACATCTTCAGAAATGACTCACGTGTATTGTATTTTTCTGAGAGATTTCCGTTTTTGTCAAGAATATAATCGCCGTACCAAAGTCCGAAAAATGACCAGACTGCACGGTCTCTGAACGTAAGTTCCATATCCGGCAAAATTCCGCATTCACTGAGGGCAATAAGTTTCTGACCGCCGGTAAGAGAATAGAGCCACTGATACTGCTTGTAGTAGCTGGTGTTATCTGTATTTTCACTGTACAGGTCAACTGCTGCTATGTCAAAGGAATTATTTCCGATAAAGTAATCTGTTCCCTGAGCACTCCATATCCAGATCAGATTGTTCAGATGATGATACTCTGTCTGCCTTCTGTAAAGAACATTCCAGAGCCACTTGTATGCCTCCGGACCTGAATCCCCCCACCAGAACCAGTCACCGCTGGCCTCGTGCAGCGGTCTCCAGAGCACCGGTATATTTTTATCTCTCAAACGCGAAAGCTGCTGTGACACATTGTCTATATCATACAGAAGTGTTACTGTTTCGGCAGTAAGCATACCATCCTTATATAAACTTTCTATCTCATCAGATGTCATAAGTGCAACATCAATATCAGTTACTGCAAGCGACAAATCAAAACTTGTCTTTTCTGAATAAAATTCATTTTCATAAAGCGGTGCTCTCCAGTGCCACATATATCCGACTATTCCACCGTTTTCTGCCCATTTTACCGCTGCTGATATTTCATCGTTTTCCGGTGAATGCTTAACAGAAGAGTTTATTGAATAGGAATTCATATCGCCAAATCTGATTGCTGGATAGTTTGATGTGTTTTCATAAATTTTTTCCATTTCTATATTGGAAGTATCCGAAACATACTGCCCTGTAAGAATTCTCTTTCCAAAATTGTCTGTCAGATACTTCATAAGGGATTTAGCCTCTTCAGATGCCTCAGGATTAATTAGCACCGGAGAAATATCTGTCTTCGCAGAATAAATAGACTGATTATTTCTGAGTTTTATATAGTCAAGATCGATTCCGCTGTCAATTTCATGTACTGTAAATGTTACACTTCCCTTTTCAAGAAATACACCATAATACGTCTTTACCACAAATCTTCCAGTCGTTTCCTGTGTACACTCAAAATCAAAAAGTTCCTCACCGTTCATGTATATTTCATTTTCCATAACCTCATCAGAGGCAAAACATACAGAAATGTCATAATGCTGTGACGAGGGAATTTCAAATTCAAAGAAAAGCGAATTACCTAAATCAGTATTAAATCCTGTAAGATAACCTGTGCCTGAATACCCCGGTCTGATATCTGATTCAGTAAGAGACCAGCATCCTTCTGCGTCTTCTGCTTCGATTATCTGCTCATATTCAAGCTGACTTATCTGTTCAGCATTTAATACATACTCGCTTACAGTTGCCTTGGGTTCAGTTACTGTCGTTACCTCCGAAACTATCGATGTAGTTGTAACTGTGGAAACTTCCTCGATAACTCTGTCATTTTTCTCAGAAGAATAGCTCTGAACAAGGTTAATCACGCATATTACTGTCATCAGAAAAGATACAAGCAGCACCAGCAAAAGTGCTATCATCCTGCCCGATACCTTCTCTTCAGCAGATACACTTTCAAAAACAGATTTTATTTTATCACGCTTGTTGTTATTACTATCCAATTTTTTCCCTCTTCCTTCTGTTTCAAAAATTATATATGATACCAGTTTAGTAAAAAGAAGAAAAAGCTGATTTTCTTTTATTATTTTACCATATATTAAACTTAGATGTCAATAATATTTAATATTTTTTACAACATTTAATTAATAATTTAAGTAAATCGTTTTTCTTCTCTGTTATTATCATTTTTCCTGATCAGATATTTCCAGTATATTTTTTCAGGTCATTATTATAGTATATTATTTTTTTTATCTTTTTTCAAGTCTTAAATTGAAATTGATTCTTTTTTACGTTATAATTAATTAATGAGAGTCCAAAATGTGAAAACATTTCGACATTTTACTTTAAAAAAACTGGAGGATTTATAAATGCAGAAAATACTCGGTTATATGAGACGTGCAATTAAAGAATATAATATGATTAATGACGGAGATAAAATAGCTGTTGGAATTTCCGGCGGCAAGGACAGTCTGGTTTTACTTGCAGGTCTTAAACTGCTTCAGAGATTCATAGGAATCAGCTATGAACTTGAAGCCATCACCATTGATCCTATGTTTAACAGTATTCCGGGTAATTACGAACCTGTAGAGAAATTCTGCAAAGAATATGATATTAACTACACAGTTTTAAAAACTCATATCGGAGAAATCGTTTTTGACATCAGAAAAGAGCCTAATCCATGCAGTTTGTGTTCCCGTATGCGAAGAGGTGCACTGCACAATACCGCAAAAGAACTTGGATGCAATAAACTGGCTCTCGGGCACAATCAGGATGATGCTGTGGAAACCTTCTTTATGAACCTTTTTAACGAGGGCCGGATAGACTGTTTCTCACCTGTTTCCTACCTGTCAGAAAAGAATATTACAGTAATTCGTCCGCTGATTCTTGCACCTGAACGTATAGTCGCAGGTACAGCAAAAAAGCTAAACTTTCCTGTTGTAAAATCACTGTGTCCGGCCGACGGAAAAACTAACCGTGAAACTATGAGAAAATTCATTATTGAACAAAGGAAAACTGACAGAAGTTTCTCTGATAAAATTATCGGTGCACTTGAACGTGCGGATATAAGCGGATGGGGAAAATAAGAAAAGCTTTGCGTTATCATGAATTAACGCAAAGCTTTTTATTATTTATTTATTAAGAATTCCATTCCAGATGTCATCAGTTATCTCATCTTTTCCTGCTACATCAGCTGCAAGAATTGCCTTAAGAAGATTTGTGGCATCTATCTGTGTAAATTCAGTACCATGGGATTCGTCTACATCTCCAAGGAAGTACGCAAGTTCAAGTGCTGATTCACCTGCTTCTTCCTTATTAATCAAATCTGTGAGAACTGATTTGCCGGATGTATCAACTGAAAGCAGTTCCTTAAGCATTGTTGTTGCATCGAGCTGTGTAACCTTGTGGTCAAGATTTACATCGCCCTTAAGTCCCATAAGAATCTCTGAAGCTGTTTCAGTGTAGAGCTTATCTCCGGAACCATTATTTATGATTGAGATATAAGGAACTATCGTGCCGTCATCATTAATTACTGTCTTATCGGAAATTCGTCCCAAAACTGATCCAACCGAAATATCATTTACAAACTTTTCTGAAGAATTGCTGATGTTAAGAGTGAAACTGAAAACTTCTGCATTACTACTGAGATTTCTTGTATCCACACCTCTGAAAATAACAAATCCACCGTTTGGATCATATCCTGTTTTTGAGCTTATAGCAAATGCTTCAAGGCTGTCAGCTGAAAAATATTCAATATTGCTCTTCAGATCAGTCTTTACAGAATCCTTAACAATAGTAAATCCGTCAGGAAGTTCCAGTCCGAATCCAGCGTATTCAAAATATTCCTTTGAAGGATCAAAATCAGAAAGTTTTACTGAAATCTCAACACTCTCTGTTCCCTTGTATATCATCTTCTTAGGAATTTCAACATCAATTGAAGCACTGTCCTCAAGCTGAATTCTGTCACTGTCATACTGTTCTGATTTTAAATCTGATTTGTCTGAATCAAGAATTAAATCTATCAGAGGTTTAGTTGTTTCTGTAGGTTTCGGTGTTGTTGTTTCAACCGGAGTGGTTGTCGTAATTGTAGTTGTTGTTTCTGCCGGAGTTGGTGTAGTTACTGTAGTA
>JAUNJJ010000218.1 GCA_030533325.1 Oscillospiraceae bacterium | reverse complement strand
TTACAGGATGCCTCAGAATATCAAAGGAAAGTATATTTACAGGGATGAATAATCTGAAAGTTTATCCTTTGACGAGAGAAAAATATTCGGGATACTATGGATTTACCCAGCAGGAAGTAACCGAATTTGCCGAATATTATAATTTATCCGACAGACTTGGCGAAATGAAAGAATGGTACGACGGATATATTTTCGGGAAAAAAGAAATTTATAATCCGTGGAGCATAACTCAGTATATATCATATGCTTCGGAAGGAAACGAAATATCATGTCAGTCGTTCTGGATAAACACAAGCTCGAACAGCATAATACATCAGCTTATAGAAAAGTCGGATGAAAACACAAGGCAGAAGATAGAAACCCTGATGGCTGGCGGAAGTGTGAAGGCTGTAATAAATGATAATTCAGTATATTCAGATATAGATGTAAACAAAGATATAATCTGGAGTTTTTTGCTGTTTACCGGATATCTTAAGCAGATTAAAACCGAATTCATAAATAAAAGAACTGTTTCAGAGATGGTAATACCGAATCTCGAAGTTCTGACAGTTTATGAAGATACCATACAGAACTGGTTTGATGACATTGTAAAAAAAGAAAGAACCCCGGAACTCCTGGGATTTTTCCTTGATGAAAAACCGGAGGAAGCACAGAAGGAAATAAACCGCTGGCTCAGAAAGAGTATAAGCTTCCATGACTGTCTTGAAAACTTCTATCACGGATTCCTTTTGGGTGCGATAACCGGAAGTGACGAATATGAAATAAAATCCAACCGTGAAAACGGAAACGGAAGAACGGATATAACCATCTGCGAGTTTCAGACAAGGGAAACAGCGGTGATAATCGAAGTGAAGATAGCCGGTACTTTTAAAGAACTAAGCGACAGATGCGATGCAGCACTTGAACAGATCAGAACAAAAAAGTACGCAGAACAGCTCACGGATGACTGCTATCAGAAGGTAATGAGCTACGGAATAGCATTTTACGGAAAGACGTGCAGGGTGAAGATGGGGGAAACGGTTTATCAGAATGAAGAATAAGAAAAGCCACGTAAACTAAACATTTACGTGGCTTTTGTTATAATAATTTTCCTTTAAGAAGACAGAGATCAGCTATATTTACTGTACCGTCCGAATTCATATCGGCATTTATTGTATTTACAGAAGATTCTTTTCCGAGAAAATATTTTACCAGAAGGATGAAATCAGCTGATGTAAGTGTTTCGTCTTCATTTATATCGCCTTTTAGCGGAAGCGACCGTAGCCCGAGATAATTTTTCATATGTTCCAGACTGTATGAAGGTCTTTCGTGGAAAAATGTTTTTATCTGACCAAGAGTTTTCGTCTGAAATTCATTTCTGTAATACGGCAGCAGACCATCCGGAGTTCCTCCGTAAAATCCCCACCAGCGAAGCGTGGTTTTTGCAATGTATTCAGTGTAGTTCTGACTGTAGTAATCAATGATTCTGTCCATTTTTTCAGGCGCAAAAATGTCGTTTGCGTATTCGCAGAAAACTGATGCAAACTTTGATTTGAAATCCGGATTTTTAAGAAGGCTTATGAAGAGACTTGTAGGGGCATATTCTGCTCCTTTTTCCATATGCTTAAAGCTGTTGTAAGCATATCCTTCAACACCACCGAAGTCACCGTATGTAACACCCATTGTGTAGTCCATATCGTAGGTGATGAACCGCCATTTACCGTCGCTGTACGGGTTCCCTTCGATTGCCTCACCGAAGTTTCTCCATACTCCGTAGTTGTAGTTCGGCCAGTCGTAAGTGCCCAGATAAATTCCGGCGGCATAGTGCTCTATCATGGAATCGATATCGATGAAGCTGCATACGGTATCGTAGTTTTCCTTAACGGACAGGTCCATTTTTGCGTATTTGTCTGCAAGGTAAAAGAACTGATTTGTTTCTTCCTGCGGTCCTTCTTCGCATTCACCGCTTTTTATCATGGCAACATTTTCTTTTGGAATACCGTAATTTGACTGAATAAAGTAATCTGACAGTTTTTCTGTGATCATATAAAGGCCCCAGAATTCACCGTCAAGGAAGAGATAACAGGGCTTCATGTCTTCAGTGGTGAGATTTTTTCTCTCTGAAAGTATTCTCCATGTAAATTCATCACGAAGTCTGGTCTGTTCGTTTATTCCTCTGAGTGAGATTGAATCATATTTTGTGATGAGTTTTCCGTCATCGAGAGAATAGTTATCCGGAAGCAGCGGAAGGCTGAGTTTTGACTTACCGTATTCACTTCTTGCATAGAGATTGAAATTTTTCTGAGCGGAATTTCTCGTTGAAGCACCTTTTATGCGTATTCCCATGTTCTGCTCAGCCGACAGCGTGCCGTTTTCAAATATTGATATGGTTGCTTCACGTTCCCATTCTCTGCCGCGGCAGAAATAATTGCACTGGTTGTCAGTGTCCCATACGCTCTTTTCGGGATCGTACAGACTGCTCTGCTTCCACTGCAAATACTGATTACCGGTTACATAAATGCCTTTGTCCGGGTCAAAGAGATTTTCAGGATCAGTTACTATTGAAATTACTGTACTGTCACTGTACTGTGCCAGATTTCCTGTGGTAACAAAGTATGTCTGTGAAACTACTTCACTGAAATTTCCTTCACCGTCCTTTGCAGCTGCACGGATTACCGATGCCTTGTCGATATTGAAGGTGGGTTTTCTGTACTCAGTTCCTCTTGATACAGACTGAGCTGTATCGTTTTCCTCATAGGCAGCATACCGGTTTGGTTCGCCGGAACGGTCTCTTATCGTCAGTGTTCCGGTGTAAATCTGTGCTGAATCTGAATTTACCGGATTGCTGCCGTCAGCTGTATAGATAATTGTCATTCCCGGTTCCGCACTCATCTTCAGTTCAAAATCATTTCCGTAAAATCCGGATGCCGAAGAAAATACCGGAGCCGGCACTGCGGCAGTACTGGTTACACTTTCTTCTTCCGCCTTTACAGAACAAGGATCAGATAAATACTGAGCCGGAGCTGCCATAAGGAGAGCGGAAAGAAATATGCTTATCATTGCTGGTCTTTTCATTGTAATTTTCCTCTCAAATTTTTATAGAAATAAAGCACAATCATTCATAAATATATTATATTTGTTTTGATAAATTTTGTCAAGGGATACAAAAACAATTGCCTCAGCAATAAAATGCCGAAATATCAACTAAGCAGAATTTTAAAAAAATTCGCCTCTGAAATAATTAGCTATTAGATTATTAATGCTTATGATTATATAACAGCTCAATTTTCAGACAGTGTTTTTTATTGACCGGACGCCGTAATTGTGGTAAGATATAAATGACAGAAACCGTGAGAAAGGAGAAACAAAATGCCGGATAAGAAACCAATACCGGTAGGTGTGGAAGATTTTAAGGTGCTTGTAGATAAGGATTATTTTTTTATAGACAAGACGCTTCTTATAAAAGATTTGCTTGATGCGAAAGATATGATAAGCCTCATAACCAGACCAAGACGATTCGGCAAGACGCTGAATATGAGTATGATTCAGAGATTCTTTGAGAAAA
>JAUNJJ010000217.1 GCA_030533325.1 Oscillospiraceae bacterium | reverse complement strand
TTTTTCCCGTACAACTTTTTTCAGCACATAATAAAGAGACGTAAATCACGCTGTTGCGCAATCTGCGTCTCTTTTTTGTTTGTCAGCTATCAAAGTCAGATTATTCCTGATACGTGCAGCTGCCTATGATTTTGTATGATTCTTTATCCGTCTCACTAAGCATAAGCGAAACTTTGGAAATACGTGCTTTATTGATTTTTTCATTAAAATGTTGTACAATAAATGTAGTTCTGCTCTTGGTGATCATCTTAGGTTTGGTTTATAAATTACGACAATATTATTGATTATAGAGAAACAGGAGTATGAAAAAACAGGCTTTTGAGGCGTGGTCAGTACCTAATAGTCAACTTGTAAATTTGTGTAGCTTCAACTATTCGTGATTCAATTTCTTTTATGCGTTCACTATAAAATAGACAAAGGCGATACAATTAATATTAAATACAATCCTAACAATTGTAAAGATGTTATTTATTTGACTTATGAAGAGCACTGCGTTTCTGTAGAGAAGAGGAATACCATTCTATTGTTTTTAGGTGCAATATGTATAACATTAGTAATGTTTTGGGCAAATAGAAGAGAAAACTAACATTATTAAGAGTGCCAATAATAAAATAGCACTATCAACAACTTAAGAATTACAAAATCTATGTATACAAACTTCACATAAATCACCTTTTATATTGTGACAGATTTATTTTAACTTGCTGAAGTAGTTTTTTCAAAAAAATCCGCTTATAAGAATATTGATGAAAAAGATTTTTCTAATTCAATAAACGACACTATAACAAAAGTAAAAGATATCAAAAATAAATATATAACAAAGGAGATTTTATGAAATATAAAATTATGTATATACTGGTTGCCGGTGTTGAGATAATTATGTGTTTAATAATATGTCTGACAGATAATATTCATAGATATGATTCCTGGACTGAGGTTCAGGCTACAATTTCATATATATCATTCAGTAACAATTACAGGCCAGGCAGGAGTAGCCGATGTACAGACTGTTCTATAATAGTGGATTACAATGAAAAAAAAGCTCATATGGCTTTATCTAATTATTCGCCTGATCTTAACGAGGGCGATGTGGTTTCAATAAAAATCAATCCGGATAATGAATCTGATACAGTGTATATCCCGTATGAAAAACACCGTATATTATTAAAGAGAATAAAAACTTCAGTAACGTTTATGATTCTGATTGTTTTGTCGTTGTCTGTTATACTGGATAGAAAAATGAAAGATCCATATTATACATAAATTCTGTAAAATTTGTATGCATAGCATGAGCTAAAGGTGAGAATGAAATACTTGAAATGGAACATTGGAACACCAAAAATGGGTTAGTTTTTTAGGTAATGATACTTTTTTTGAGAACACAAAATACAACAGAGATTGTGCATTAAATGTTTGTAAAAAATATTAATGGGGTGTGAAATGAAAAGAAAATTAATAATATTATTATCCATTGAGGTGATTTTATGTGTTTTTTTCACATTGAGAACAAATTGTAATGAATATAACTCATGGGTAGATACCGCAGCAAATGTTGATATGGTAATTAGTAGTAGCAGAAAAACGTCAGTAAATCGTAGTCCGGATTATAAAACTGTAAGTATTTCCTATTTAGAAAATAATGCTGTACTTGAATTTAAGAATTATTATTCTAAAATAGACAAAGGCGATACAATTAACATTAAATACAATCCTAACAATTGTAAAGATGTTATTTATTTGCCTTATGAAGAGCACTGCGTTTCTGTAAAGAAGAGGAATACCATTCTATTGTTTTTAGGTGCAATATGTATAACGTTAGTAATGTTTTGGGCAAATAGAAGAGAAAACTAACATTATTAAGAGTGCTAATAATAAAATAGCACTATAAACAACTTAAGAATCACAAAATCTATGTATGCAAACTTCATATAAATCACCTTTTATATTGGGTTAATAGGAATTGCATTGTTGGTTTACTGGATAAGAATATATTGTAAAAATATAGATGATAGTATATCTAAAATCTAAAAAATATACAGTTAAAATATTGATGATGAAAATATGTGGTGCTGACGGTTACTTTGAATCAGTTAGTAATAATATTAGCCAGCTTATGAAAATAAAAAAGGTGTTGATAAATATGGGAAAAAAAGTGGTTTTTTTCTTAATTATATTAATAGAAATAATTATATGTATTGCAGTATGTTTAAAAATTAACACCGAGGAATATGAGAGCTGGATTGAAACAGAAGCTTATATATCAGATGCTCTTATAACAGGAGATGTAAGATCGTTCAGAAGCAATGAATCAACATCTATCACTATTATGGTGAAATATCTGGATAATTCGGAAATTTTAAGGTTAAACGATTACTATTTAGACTGCTGTAATGGAGACGAGATATTGATAAAGTATAATCCAGATTATCAGAGCGAAGTTATATATTTGCCATACGAGGAACACTGTGTATATGTTAAAAGAAGAAATATCATTATCATCAGTATATTCCTGATAGCTGTTACGATATGGTTTTACTGGCTAAAAAAAGATGACTTTACCTCTGTATGAAAACTTCCGGAATGTCGGGACTAAATTTAAGGCTTTTTTGTACAAAACTACAGTTATTATTAGTTTTGAATATTGCTAAAATTAATATCCCGATTTTATATCAGTCATAATAGGAGAAACAGGAGTATGAAAAAACATGAAAAATAAAGTGATTTTTGTATTAATTATTTTGATGGAAATATTACTTTTTATTTTACTTTTGACTTTTTATAATTTTAGGAATAATAGATATGACTCATGGATTGAGAAAGAAGTGATAGTGCGTTCTGTTTCTTCGATTCCTACAGTTCGTGGAATCAGAAGTAATCAAAGAAGCGGTTATACAGTTATTTTTAATGCTCTTGATAATAGCGAACAATGGTTTATGGATTTTGAGGATTATAATCCTGATATAACAGAAAATTCAGTAGTTAAAATCAAGTGTAATCCAAACGATAATCAAGATGCAGTTTATCCTGGCTATGAAGAGTTTAAAACTGAAGTTAGAATTAGGACTACAATTATAATTTTTTTAATTGTAATAATAATTACTGTTTTCTTCTATAAAAAAATGAAGTCGTTTGATAGTGAGGCATTTTTAAAAACATATTTAAAATAAACTTAGTTTTTAGTCCTCAATGCTTTTGTCAAAGCTAATTTCACGGAATTCAGTCTCTGACATGATATCGAGCTTGCCGATAAGTACTTCGGCAGGCTTTGTCATTTCATCTTCTGGTATATCATCAAAAATGTTATATTTTTTCTCAGAATCACATTTGATTTTCACGTAAAGAGTTTTAAATCGTTTTTTCAGTTGTTCTTTGTATTCAAAAGTGGTATAATAATGACAGAGATATGCAAGCAATGAATTTGTCGGTTTATGGAATATTTACTTTATTTTATACATTAGTTTGTAATTTTTGCTAATTTACTTTTATCCCCTCACATGGCATAATATAGATACAAACTCAATATATGTTCCCTGTCGTTCCGTTTCACTGCATGAAATTTGAAAAGGTACTTTACT
>JAUNJJ010000216.1 GCA_030533325.1 Oscillospiraceae bacterium | reverse complement strand
CTGTCTAATTATGCGGCATTTTAACATTTTTGTCAAGCCCTTTCTTAATTTTTTTGAATTCCAAACCAACTTTGTCACTTTGGACTAGATACACTTTAAATTATACACTAATTTATGCAATGTGTCAATAACTTTTTGCTTTTTTACTTCAGTTTCTCACAAAAAATATATGAATCATATTTTATCACTCCACCCCATACCCACAAATCATCCCCTCAATTATCTCCTTAAACCCACTGTAACGCTCATCATCCAAAAGCTTTTCCGCTGCAAAACTCGGTCTGCCATTTAGTCTGTCTTCAGCAATCACAATATCGAGAATCTCTTCAAATTTCCGCTTTAAAACCACTTTTCGTTCTTCCGTATCATAAGGTGCTTTATAATACTGAAAATACAGCTCTACAAAACACCCCGTAGTCCATGGATAAAAACTGAACAGCTGACATTTAGTCCCGTCAGCCTTATCATACACTACCACGAAACTACCATGTGTCGCACCTGTTCCATACCATATCCTGCAATTCATCCCCTCAAATTCAGCAATCATTTTCTCTGCAAGCTGCCTCATTGCTTCACCGGAACTGTCGTACACATCTTTCAAAAAACTTTCCCTATCCCATTTTTTTGAGTTCTTTTTACCTTTTATCCCAGAAGCCTGAAGAGTTTTTCCTATTATACGAGGGATAAACAGCTGATTTCCGTCTGTGGAGGTAAACTGTTTTATCTCCAAACCGAGAACTTCTGTATTTTGCATCTGATTATTCAGAAATTCGATTATTCGCTGCAAAGTTTCAGGAATTTCATCAGCAGCAAATATCAGTCTGATTTTACCAAGCTTAAGATTGCTGTCAACAGTATTCCAGTAATTATCGCATTGCTCCTGACTTAATCCTAAATCGGAACACAAATCACCTGTGTACATTTTCTGCATATCTTCAACTTTCCAGAAAAGAGAACCACTTGAAGCATAGTCAAGCATTTGTCCAACTACTTCACGGCGAATACGCGTGTCTGTGCTCCGTTTTACTTCAACCAGTGTCGGTATTCCGTCCTGATCAAGAAACAGGTGATCTATCGACCAAAATGCTCCGCCGTTTTCTTCATTCGGAACACCCATCTCCCGCGATATCAGTATCCATTTTCTCGGTTCATCCGGATTTATCTGCTCTCCCGCAAGTAGAACCGGATTATTCGCAATAATTTCCTGAAGATGTTCCTCTTTTTGATAAAGCGTTTCACTTAACGAAACAAGTTTATTTTCACTGTTTTTCATGAATATGGTATCTCTCATGTTTTTCTCCTGTAAAATATTATGAAATCAGATTTTTCTTGTATTTTATCTTCGTTCAAAAATAATTTGTGTTTCAGTTGCCTGACGCCGTTATTTAACATCTGTATCGATTATTAGCTTCTTGCAATCTTTGCAAAAACACGCATCGATAAGAAATCTGGATAACGTTCTCTTTTGTGGTATGAGTGCTCCGCTTCCATCAAGTCTGTCAAGAAGCTTAGTTGGTTTTATCCCTTCAGAAAATATAACCGTACTTCTGCCATCTCCTGATACAACACCTTTTATCATTTCTTTATTACAATATGGACATTTCATCGTTTTATCTCCTATTCTAATTTTTAGTTATACTTATTATTTTCCAGGCAGTTTTTATAATAACTTTGAACGAGTTACACCGGCTGAATAACAACACATCTGTTGGAAAATCGAACATTTGTGTTGACATATCGAACTTTTTAGAGTATAATATTTATAACAGCAGACATAAAAACGGAGGTAGTTGTATGAATACATTATATGAAAGATTACGAGAAGCAAGAAAGAGTCTTCACCTTTCTCAGGAATATGTCTCAAAAACAATCGGAGTTACTCGGACAGCAATTGTAGAAATAGAATCCGGCAAACGCAAAGTCTCTACAGATGAACTTGCAAAATTCAGCTCACTTTATCAGATTTCGGTTGATGAACTTATGAATGGAAAATCAACCGAAATGCCTGTTCAAATGTTTGCACGTAGTTTTGGCGAACTCGATGAATCTGATCAAAAAGAAATACTAAATCTTATAGAATTCAAAAAGAGAATGAAGGAGCACCTAATTTGATTGAACTAACTAAAAATTATGAAAATCTTGCAAATCAAGGTATGTCTGCTGAAAAACTTGCTTCTGAATTCATTAATGATTATGGCTCTTCTGCACTCCTGGCCGATGGATATCCGAATGGCACGCTCCTATTGACAGAACCTGAAAGAAATGCAGGCTAATTACTGCCGATGGTGAGAAACTTGTAGCTATTAATAGAATGCACGAAACGCAATGTTTTTTCAATACCTATTTAGAAATTTTATCGACCAGGAGTGCAGATGACTCGAATAAAAAGAAATATTTCAGGCACAGTATAAATTTCAGTTTTCACTCCTGAATTGTGTATTGACATTTTTGTTTTTGTAGGTTATAATAATATTGCAGGCAGAGATGCGCTGTATACTCATGTTACCGAATTAACGTTTAAGCGACATGTAATGTCGCCGGCCATGAGGACCGCCATTAGGCGGTTTTTTTATTTTTATACAGAAAAAGCTCTCAATCAACCCGAAAAATACCTCTCTATCCCCCTGCTGCAGCTCTCAAGAATCCTGTCAACGTCCTCAGCACAAAGCTTAATATACCTGTCAAGTCTTATCACCCCAAGATGCTTTGCATGATGCATGAATCCCATATCTTCAAATCTCGCAAACGGCATCCTTAAAATAAGATCCTGCACCTTCTTAAATTCGTACCGCTCATCATTCAGAATCGATTTTTTCTTCTCCGCCGGCAAGCCCTTTGCTTTTCTGTTTTCGTAAAATGCAATAAAGTCATTTACCACATCTTCAAGAACCGCCTCATGATTTCCGTTCATATTCTGGATAAATGCGCTCATGAAAACCGGCTTATACGAATAACTCATGGTCATCTTATCAACCATTTCCATAAACATCGTTTTCATATTTGACGGCTTGATTTCAGTCCATTTAAATTCCTTACAGAACTCTTTTACCCTCTCAGGTCTGAAGTATCTGAAGCTCTGTTTATTACCAACAGGAACTTCAAGGTCAGCAGTTATCTTTCCTTCGCGAATGTATTTTTCCACTACTTCTCTTGCGGCGCTTACCCTTCTGACAAGCTCCTGTACGGATATCAAATCCTTAGCCTGCTCCTGCCAGTTAAACAAATCTATCATTTCATAATCAACAGCATGAACAGGATAATCAATAAGTACATCCGGCTTCTTCCCCTTCCTGAACATATCCCTGTCCCACTGAACAGAATATTTTGTACCAAGAACAAGTCCGCCAGGAACGTATTGATTCAGTCCAAGGACTCTGTGAATTGAATACGGACAGTTAAACATATTGGCATTATCCACGAAGTCAAATACCATAAGGAATTCCTTGCCTTTATATGTACGCATTCCCCTGCCCAGCTGCTGCAGATAAATAGTTTTCGACATAGTTGGCCTTGCCATGAACAGAACCTCAGTATGCGGACTGTCCCAGCCTTCATTGAGAAGGTCGCATGCACAGAGAACTGATATC
>JAUNJJ010000215.1 GCA_030533325.1 Oscillospiraceae bacterium | reverse complement strand
TCTTCTTTTCAAGCACAGCTGCTACATATATTTCCTTGTTTTTAAGAAACGGGAACGGCTGCCTTTCGCCAACAATTACAGGAGAAAGGAATGGTAATATCTCAGATTTAAAATATTCTTCAAGCTGTTCATTTTCACTCCTGCTGATATTTCTGAAATCAACAATCTTAATATTATGTTCCTCAAGTCTGCCCATAAGTCTTCCGTAGGTAATATCCTTACGGTCATTCAGTACACGCACCTTATCAAGAACCGCATCTATCTGTTCTTCGGCTGTCATATTTGTTTTATTTTCACGATATTCTCCGTCAACCATCATCTGATCAATAAGAGAACCTACTCTTACCATAAAAAACTCGTCAAGATTACTCTGATAAATAGAAGCAAAGGAAAGTCTTTCACAAAGCGGATTGTTATTACTCTCTGCTTCTTCAAGTACTCTTTCATTAAATTTCAGCCATGACAGCTCGCGGTTCATATATACCTGCTTTTCACTTTTTTCTGATTTACTCATGTTAGATCACTCCAGTTTAAAATTTTCTTATCAGAATTTTTGGGTGGCTCATCACTTATACTGTTCATTCATTAAAAGAACATAGCGAGTCAATCAACAAACCCAAAAATAACTTGTATATTTTAATTCATATTTTCCTTCCGTAGAATTCATTCTGAAAAATAAATATACTTATAATATAGTCGATTTTTGTTAAATCCAAAACCGGAATAATGAAAAATGTTTGTAAATTTATTTAGCTGAATTTTTGAATTTTTCACGAAATTTATCATAAATTTTACAGATACACGATAGAATACTTAACGGAAAATGTTGTAAAATCATTAAAGAATAAAAATTTATAAGGAGTAAAAATGAACGAAGCAGTAAATAAAAATATTTCTTCAGATGAAATTCAGCAGTTTTTTGACGATAACGGTCTTACTGAAGAAATGGATAAAACCAAATCCGATATAATACGCCGCATTGAAATTTTAGGTGAAAGAATTACAGAACATACCGGACACCCGGCAATTGACCATATCGTCTCACGTATAAAGTCTCCGGAAAGTATCATCAGAAAACTTAAAAAGAAAAAACGTGATGTAACACCACAAAATGCAGTTTCAACTCTTCATGATATTGTTGGAATAAGAGCAGTTTGTCCGTTTCAGGACGATGTTTTTTATCTTGCCAGGGAAATACGGGACAATATCGGATATCCTGTAATAAACTACAAAGACTTTGTAAGCAATCCAAAATCAAGCGGATACCGAAGCATTCATATTATTCTTGAATGTCTGAGTGAATCCGGTAATAAGTTTTACGCTGAAGTCCAGGTCCGCTCAGTTGCAATGAATTACTGGGCCATTCTCGATCATCTTCTCTGCTACAAAAACGAAGACAAGAGAGTAAAGGAATTTCACGAACAGCTTAAAAGACATGCAGAAGAAATCGCAGATATCGACAGAAAGCTATACAAATTACGAAGGAAAATTGAAAAGCTAAAGTAAAAAAATTCAGTCGGGAATATTTGAAATATTTCCCGACTGAATTTTTTATGTGTATACAATTATTCCATGTTAAATTTCTCAATAATACATTCGTGCTTCTTGCTTTCCACGTCATAATTTACACCCACAAGCAAAACATCACTGTATCCTCTGAGACTTCCGTCATATCTTTTTTCCTTAATCTGCTTTATGGCTGTGTCTGCATCCTTATCATATTTTAGTTCAATAATCATCGGTGGCTTATTTCCGGAATCCGGTCTTGGTATCATTGCTATATCCGCAAATCCTTTTCCTGATGGTAATTCTCTTATTACGTTGTAATACGCCGGTGCTGTAAAATACGCCATCGTTATCGCACAGCTCAGCGCATTTTCATTGTTGTATTTTAATACTGATGTATAGGTTTCATGTGACAGTTCCAGTAGTTCTGCAACTTTTTCCGCTTCTCCGTCAATGGTTGCCCACAGGAGTTTATCACATTCTGAAATCGCAGCTGCAATTTCAGTCCATTTGCCTGTTTCAAGAGCTGACTGAAATGCTGTCGCTACTTCATAATTCGGAATATACGCTTTGTTTCTTTCTGCATCATATCCAAGGTATCCAAGATGTATCAGTGCTGTAAGTGCTTCGTTTTTTGTCCCGATAACAGAAAGGTCATTCTTAAATGTATTTGTATTCACATCAACTTTTCCGCCGGAAAGCATTGTTATTACATCTTCCTTCAGTCCGTCAAAGTTTAGATTGATAAACTGATTGATAGTATCAAAGGCTGATGTGTCTTTCCAGTAGGATTTGATTTTGTGTTTTCTCATAGCCTGACTCACAGAGTTAGGATTATACATATGCATGCCGTCTATGAGATATCCATTGTACCACGCTCTTACTGAATCAAAGTTCATGTCGTATTTACAGCACAGTTCTTTTACTTCGTTTTCGGTAAATCCAAAATACTTTGTCAGTTCTCCGGAATCGGTCATGGTGTATTCATCAAAATTATTTAAAGCGGACTCATCTTTAATCTTCTTTATCGGCAGTATTCCCGTTATATATCCAAGAGCAAGGAATTCTTTTGATTCTTTACTTTTGAACAGTGAATGCAAAAACTGCAGATATTCGTGTACAAGTTCAGGCTTGTCTGAAAAATTCCGGACTACACAATCCCATTCATCTATAATGATTACAAACGAATATTTTTCTTCAGATGAACAATATATCTGCTGCAATACTGATGCAGTGGATTTTTTATAATCAACATCAGGATATTTTTCTCTTAGCTCATCAAAAATATGCTTTTTTATTTGTTTTACAAGGTCATCTGAATAATCATCTGCAAACGATGAAATATCAAGATGTAAAACATTGTATTTATTAAGATGCTTTTCAAAATCAGGTGATTTTGATATTTCAAGTGTCGAAAACAATTCCCGGGAGTCACAGCCTCTGCTGTAATATGCCTCTATCATATCTGCAGCCTGTGATTTCCCAAAACGGCGGGCATGACTTACCGATATGCACTTTTCCTCTGTAAAAAGCCTGCTGTTTAATATCTCTATCATCGGTGTCTTATCTATATAGATTCTGCTGTTTACAGCCTGATGAAATCCTCTGTTTGACGGGTTTAAGTATGTTCCCATGGCTATGCCTCCGTTCTTTTCTTTACTTTTTCATACCCTGATAAATTTTTATCTGCACCTACTATTCTACCACATATTTGACTGACTGACAATATGAAAATCCAAAAGAATCATATATCCCGGAAAATATGCAGGTTCTGGTTACCCGGCTTCTTCATTAAATAATCTGAAAATTTTTCCATTGTAATCAATATACCATATATCCTCATCTTCAGAATATGAAAATTTGTTTAAAACTTTTTTATTACCATAAGTAACACTGTCATCCTCATTGTATAATTCATCTTTGTCAATTAATTTTGTATAATCAAATATTTTTTCACTCTCTGTGCCTGATTCAGTATTTTTCACACCGAAAATACCTTCATCGTTGATGTAATAAAGCGAATATCCGTTTGTACCCGTCATATGCCATCCACAGTTAATATACTGGTTTTTCTCATTTTCCATGAGTTCAACAGTACCTGATTCC
>JAUNJJ010000214.1 GCA_030533325.1 Oscillospiraceae bacterium | reverse complement strand
TTTTATTCTTTTACAGACTTTTTTTCACAGGCTCACAGTGAATGCCTAAGATCGTGTAAGCGAATCCTTTTTACTCCCGATTTTTTTATTCCATTGACCATACAGTGTTCCATATGTGATTTTGTAAAACGGAACAACCTTTCGTTCTTCATAATTCCATACAGATGACTACAGTATTCTTCAAATTCATCAACCAGGAAGTCAGGAAGAGTAATAACTCTGATACTCTTTGATGTCTTCGGTTCAGTAATTATATCTTTTCCTTTTAATCTCTGATAAGATTTATTGATAGAGACTGTTTTTTCTTCAAGGTCAATGTCATTATAGGTTAAAGCCAAAAGCTCACCAATCCTCATTCCTGTCCAGTACAGGAGCTGAAATGCCATTTTCACCTCTGGTTTATCATGTACCGTTTCAAGAAACGTTTCAAATTCATCCTGCATCCAAAAATCCTTTGGTTCTCCTTTGCTTTTCCCAATGCTGCCAGCCTTTCTGCAAGGATTATCTTTTAAATTGTAATACCTCACAGCATAGTTAAAAATCGCCCCTAACTGGCCATTGATTGTTTTTAAATATGTATCAGCATAATTCTGTTTCAACAACTCGTTCTGCCAGTTCCTGATATCCGCAACCGTAATCTCACTTAATATCTTATGTTCAAAATACGGCTTGATTTTCAAATCAATAATATAACGTTTTGTGTACATGGTATTTTCGCGCAGCCGGACTTCCATATCTTTGTAGTATATTTCAAGAAAGTTTCCAAACTTAATTTCAACGCTCTGCGTCTGTTGCTGAAGAAAATCCCTCTCCCATTCCTTTGCTTCCCCTTTAGTCCAAAATCCCCTCTTCTGCTTTCTCTTACGGTTCCCTTGCCAATCTCTGTAATATACCTGTACTTTCCAGTTCTTCCCTTCCTTATATACTCCCATTATCATTCCTCCACTTTCATGCCATAAATCTTTTCAGCAAGATATTTCGTTGATATTTTTCCAGGAATAACTAAAAATCCTCTTTCTTTCAGTTCCTCGTTATAATTTTTTATAATTTTATATGCGTAGGCTTTTGATATGCCTAATACTGCACAAACGTCATCTACATTCATATACATTTTTTCCCGTGTCATACTCATATTGCTTTTTCCTCCGATAAATACTGTTCTACATGCTCCAGTCCATAAATTTTGTTTTCAATGTAGCGAGTAGGCACTCGTCCCAAAATCACATAATAATTTTCACTTGCCAAATCAGCGTTCATCTGCTCCACTACTCTGTAAGCAAAAGAAACTGAGATACCTAATACTTCCGCCACGTCTTCCACTGATAAATACATCTTTCTTTTGCGCATGGAACCATTCCACTCCCTTCTCCTGTGGAATCTGGCATACTTCTTCAATCCCATAAAATCGTTCCACAAAATACTTGGTCGGAACCTTGCCCTTTAAAACCAGATACCCTTTCTTCTCCAGTTCGCTGTTCAAGTTTGCAATAATCTCATAAGCTGAGGTAGTAGATACCTCCAAAAGCTCACATACGTCCGCTGCTTTCAAAAATAACTTGTTCTTCATTAATCATTACCTCCTTTGTATTATGAAGATTTTCCCTTCATATACACCGGATTGGCAGAAGCATCATCGGACACACTTTTCCGAAATTTTGCAAATTTTCCGCATATAAAATTTCTTACGAATTCAAAAGCAATAAAAAAACAGCCTGTCTTGATGAAAACTACTTCATCAAAACAGACTGTTCTGTAAAATCTCCCCATATTTTATTCTGGAAATACAATGATATTCCGGAAATACTCTTCTATCTAAGAAATCCGGCTAGTAAAAAAAATATTTTTAAACTCCATTTGCACTCCAGGAGCGAAAAGAAATCCTTGAAATAGCCCATAAATACAGGCTTTTTCAAAATTTTCTCCGCTACTCAAACTCGACAACTACTAATCAATTTTGTTTAGAGATTATTCTCTGTCGTGTTTATAGTTCTTTTGGTTATTTGATATATCCATATTATCCTGCCTATATAAGCTAATGTTATCATTTTGTTATCGGCATTGATAACACTTGCTCTATAACTGTGGATAATAGCTATATGTTTTGTGTTAGATTATAAGCGATTTTGCTTAGAAAATCAATCATCTTAATACTTTTTTTGATGAAAGCTTTATGATAATGCTTTTACATTATTATATAAATTATATAGCTGTTTCAATGACATATCTAAAATTGGCTCAAACATAAACGAATTCAAATGTATATTCTCTGGTGTTATCATAGCAACGATTTCCAAAGTATTCATCGAGTCATCATTTATATATTCTTTATATGCCTTAATTAGCCACGCGCTTTGATTCCTTTTGGAATAAATATCGTTCATTATATCTATTCCATTTGCCAAGTCAGACATTATTCTGTTTTTCATATATAATTCAGATTTTAATCGTATTGCCATAGATAAAATTAGTTTGTTTTCTATTTCTAATTTTTCTACGCCAGTAATCTTTTCACTTTCTTGCATAATAATATCATAAATCAGTTCATTTTCCCTTCCTACTGCAAAATTTACCTTGGGGTTTTTACACCAATACGAATTAAATATATCTTGAATTTGCTTTAGACTAATTGTCTGCGTATCCGTTTTATAATGTAAAACACTTGTAAGTAACAGATACTCTGGATTATTATCTCCTTCGGTATATTCAATCAAATTACGGACAAACGGTATAGAAGCAACCATAATATTATCATTATAGTTTTCTATAAGTCTCTTTTTATAATTCATAAAAATATTTTTTGTATACTGCCCCTTTTCAAATTTTATCTCGCCCGAATCAGAAAATGCAATAAAAGAATTTCCCCGCTTTGTTATTCTTGATGCCACTGTTCTGTAAAAGTCGAAATTATGTGTCATCAACAAAACTTTAAATAATTTTTCACCGTTCGCATCTGTATAATCTGATATATCGCTGATATATTCTATAATCGCATATTTATTTCTGTAATCAAAAGATTCTGATATATCATCTAATACTATTAAGCATTCTTTTCCTTGCTTTTTCGCAACTAATATTTGAAAAATCATATTTAATATATAATATGCTCTGCGCTCACCTGTGCTTAATACATTAAGCAAGTTGTCTTTTGTAACCTCTTTATTTCCTCGACTATCCAAAAAAATATACTTAAAACTCGGCAATTCCATATTCAAAATAACATCTGCCTGATTTGAGGGTTCAATAGTAAACGGAACATAAAACCTTTCTTCAAATAAATCTAGTGCTTTTTTCCAATCCGTCGTCTCCTCTCTTGCTTTATCCCGTAATTTTTTCAAATCCAACTGTGACTTATTATATTCCTCTAATAATTCATCCAATAAATGTTCATAATCAAGGAAGGCTTTGATCCACACTTTTTTCTTAAACTGATCTATATCTTTATACTCCACAATAATGTCCTGATGCGTTTGCAAAAAAAGATTAAATGCCTGAGTATCTTTATTTTTGCTAATAGCCTTATTAATTTTTTCAAATAAGTCTTTAATTTCCTTAGTATTTAAAACCTGCTCCTTTTCTTTTTTTATCAGATTGTCAGGCGTCGAATTATAGTTCCCACCTACGGCACCTTTACCGCAGATT
>JAUNJJ010000073.1 GCA_030533325.1 Oscillospiraceae bacterium | reverse complement strand
AGACTCAGGCTCTTCCGACGTATCTTCCGCTTCTTCATCAGCCGCATGATCTTACGACTGTTCTTACGCTTCTTCCTCAGCTGCAGGCTCTTCTGACGACTCTTCTGCTTCTTCCTCAGCTGCAGGCTCTTCTGCTGGTTCTTCTGCTTCTTCCTCAGCTGCTGGTTCTTCTGGTTCTTCTGCAGATTCTTCAGACTCGCTGAGATCAACAGTTCCGTCAAGCACTTCATCTCCGAACAGTGCATTTACAAAGTCAGCGCTGCTGAAATCCTGAAGATCGTCTATCTTTTCGCCAAGTCCGATGAGCTTTACAGGAATATCAAGTTCATTTTTTATGGAAATAACAATACCGCCCTTGGCTGTTCCGTCAAGCTTTGTAAGCACAATACCTGTTATATCAGCCACTTCACTGAATAATCTGGCCTGATTAACTGCGTTCTGACCGGTTGTTGCATCAAGTACAAGAAGAATTTCCCTTGAACAGCCTTCAGCCTGCTGTGTAACAATACGGTTTATCTTTGCAAGTTCGTCCATAAGATTCTTCTTGTTGTGAAGCCTTCCTGCTGTATCAACAACAACAACATCACAATGTCTTGCCTTTGCTGCTGTTATGGCATCATAAACAACGGCCGCAGCATCTGAACCTTCTGCATGCTTGACTATATCAACTCCTGCCCTGTCCGTCCATACCTGAAGCTGATCAATAGCAGCCGCTCTGAATGTATCTGCTGCCGCAACAAGAACCTTTTTACCCTCGCCCTTAAGCTTGTGACAGAGCTTGCCTATTGTTGTAGTCTTTCCGGCACCGTTGACGCCTATTACCATTATAACTGAAGGTGAGGTTGAAAGGTCAAGTCCCTGGTCTTCCCCCATCATATCTGCGATTATTTCGTGTATAAGGTGCATTATTTCCTTAGGATCCGTTATACCCAGCTCTTTGATTTTCTTTCTGAGTCTGTCGCAGATTTCAAGTGAGGTATCAACTCCGACATCACTCATGATAAGTGTTTCCTCAAGCTGTTCAAACAAATCCTCATCAATCTTTGTAAATGAATTAAGCAGAAGTGATATTTTTGAAACCATCTGCTGCTTTGTCTTCAGAAGACCTGCTTTTATTTTACTGAAAAGTCCCATAAAACCTCCTGATTACTTTGAAATACATATCTAATTTTACCACATATATAAAATTTGGTCAAGGCGTATTTTTCTTACTTTTTCACTCAAAAAATGCGCCGCCGAAAAACGGCTGGCGCATTTTGCTACTGTGCCAGTTCATCAGGTATATCAACCTGATTCATTTTAAGAAGTTTTGAAATACCGTTCTGCTGCATTGTAACACCGTAAAGAACATTTGCAAGTTCCATAGTACCTCGTCTGTGGGTTACAAGAATAAACTGAGTTGTACTGACAAAGTTTTTGAGGTAGAACGCATATTTTCTGACGTTTACTTCGTCAAGTGCTGCATCGATTTCATCAAGAATACAGAAAGGGGCAGGCTTCAGCTTAAGAATTGCAAAATATATTGCTATGGCAACAAATGCCTGTTCTCCGCCTGACAGAGAGATGAGGTTTTTTATTACCTTTCCCGGAGGAGCAACCTTAATCTCTATACCGGATTCAAGTATATTGTCAGGGTCTGTAAGTTCAAGCTCAGCCTTTCCTCCGCCGAACAGATCAACGAATATCGCCTTGAAATTTTCATTGATCTGAGCAAAACTCTCGGCAAATATTCTCTGCATATCAGTCGTAAGTTCATCAATGAGTTTTTCAAGTTCACGGCGTGAGGTCTCAACGTCCTTAAGCTGTACGGACAGAAATTCATATCGTTCGGACACTTCCTTGTACTCTTCAATAGCCGAAACGTTAATATTTCCAAGTGCCTTGATTGATGACTTTACTTCACTGAGTTTTTTCTGTGATTCCGAAACGTTTTCCGGAACGGAAGAAATCTTTTCAGCCTCTGTTCTGGTAAGCTCATAAACTTCCCACATACGCGAAATGATTGAATCATAATCACGCTGCTTGTTGATTTTCTTCTCCTCAAGTCTGGAGATTTCCCTTGATATGCGCTCCTTGTCATCATTTACTGTCTTAAGATTTGCACGCATCTGTGTTATCTTCTGCTCATGCTCGTTATGAAGTGATGAAGAACTGTTTATTTTGTCCCTGTAATCTTCCGTCAGTTCAGCTGCTTTCTGAAGTTCAGCCTTGTTTTTTTCAATCTGTGCTCTTCTCTCAATGATAATTCTGTTATTTTCCTCAAGCTGAATATCAAGCAGTTTTGTGTTTTCAGAGAGACTCTCTGCATCACTTTCACTGTGACTTATTTCAAGTTTTACAGATTCGCATGATTTTTCTGCTTCCATTTTCTTCAGCTTAAGCTCATAAAGTTTATCGGAGAGTTCCTTTCTTCTGCTTATAAGGCTGTCCTTTATACTCTGCTGTGAATCAATTCCATCCTGGGCAGCTTCTATTTCTTTGTTAATTCTTTCAAGCTCTTCAGATGATTTTTCAAACTCATTATGTATTTCGCTCAGGCTCTTTTCAAGTCTGAGTTTATTATCGGTGTAAGTTTTATTCTGTATTTCAGTCTGAGAAATAATTGACTCGAGACTTTTTATTTCGGACTTACAGGTCATCTTCTCTTCGCTGAGTTTCTGTCTGAGTTCATTTTCAGCCTCAGTTTCAAGTCGGATTTTTTCCGCTTCAGCCCTTATCTTTTCAGCCTCTTCCCTTGCCTTTTCAGAATTTTTTTCAAGTTCCTTTATTTTTTCCGAAAGTTCATTTATTTCATTTTTTCTTGAAAGCATACCGTGTGACTGAACAGCAGAACCGCCTGTAAATGAACCTCCGGCATTGATAACCTGACCGTCAAGAGTTACTATTCTGAATTTATAGGAATACTTTTTTGCAATAACAGTTGCATAGTCGATATCTTCAGCTATAACCGTTCTGCCCAGAAGGTTGCTCATTATCCTGCGGTATTCGTCGCTGCATGAGACTATCTCGTCACCCACAGCAACAAATCCGGATTCATTTCTCACTCCGTTTTCATGAAATTCATAAGGTTTAACAGAAGTAACAGGCAGAAATGTAGCTCGTCCCTTCTTAAGTTCCTTGAGAAGCATGATACATTTGCGGGCTGTATCCTCGTTTTTTACAATAATATTCTGAAGAGCGGCACCAAGGGCTGTTTCGATGGCAGTAGTATAACGGCTGTCAACCGTGATAAGCTGAGCCACAGTTCCGTATATACCCGAAATTCTTGATGTTTTCGAAGCCTTCATTACCTCTTTTACACTGTAGTTAAAGCCCTCCATACTGTTTTCAAGTTCTGTAAGAAGTTTTTCCCTGTGCTGTTTTTCCTTCAGCTCAAAAGTCAGTTCCTCAAAAAGCTGCTTTTTTTCATCAAAAGAAGCTTTTTTATTTTTATAAACCATGCCAAGTCCGTTAATCCGGTTCTCTGTTTCTTTTTCCTTTTCCTCTGTAACAGCAAGAACCTCACGGGCATTTTTCAGATCTTTCTCATAACCTGCCGCAGTGCTGCTGAAGTTTTCAAGCTGTGTGCTGATATCCTCAAGCTGTCTCTTAGTTTCCTCTTCCCTTGAAGAAGCGGCAGCAATACTGAGTTTTATCTCACTCTGTTTCAGGTAAAGAGAATTTATTCGTTCCTCCTTATCGCCAAAACTCTTCTCAGCTTCACTTGCCTCCCGTTCTATATCGGCAAAGCTTTTTTCTGTAAGTTCAAGTTCCTTTTCAGTTTCTTTTACGAGGTTTTCTTTTTCTGCAAGCTTATTCTGAAGCTCAGTTATTTTAAGAGAAACAGCTTTTCTTGTATCCTCATCACTGTTTTTCTTCTCCGTAACTGACTTAATCATTTCCTCACAGTGATGTATGTCATTTTCACATACGGCTATGCCGGAGCGATAGTCAGATGATTTTCTCTCAACCTCAAGAATCTGAGCCTTGTATTCGTCTATTCTGACAGTTATTTCGCGCATTTTTTCATACGCAGCCTGAATTTCCTTTTCTTCACGTTCTATCTGGCTTTCAATATTTTCATACTGTGCCGTAAAAATAAGTGTGTCTTCTGAAATTTTGTCAAGATCAGCTTTCAGCTGATTAAGCTCGTAAATCCACAGCGAAATCTCAAGCTTTTTCCTGCTCTCAGCAAGCACAAGAAATTTTTCTGCTTTCTCTGACTGTTTTTTCAACGGTTCTATTCTTGATTCAAGTTCCGAAACAATATCAAGAAGTCTGTTAAGATTTTCCTGTGCCTGTGCAAGTTTGCGCTGAGCCTCAGCCTTTCTGTAACGGAACTTTGAGATTCCTGCCGCCTCTTCAAAAATATCACGGCGTTCCGTACTCCTGGCACCGACAATCTCGGCTATACGTCCCTGACCTATTATGGAATAGCCGTCACGTCCGAGACCTGTATCCATAAACAGTTCGTTTACATCCTTAAGACGTACGCTTTTGCCGTTTATCCTGTATTCACTGTCACCGTTGCGGTACAGTTTTCTTGTTACTGCAACTTCAGCATCATCATGATTAAGTTCGCCTGTACTGTTGTCTATTGTAAGTGTAACTGAGGCAAATCCGGCCGGCTTTCTCGCTGTAGTACCGGAAAAAATAACATCTTCCATCTTGTTTCCGCGAAGTGTTTTGGTTGACTGTTCTCCAAGAACCCATCTCACCGCATCACCAATATTACTTTTTCCGCTGCCGTTTGGTCCTACTACACCTGTAAGCCCCTTGTCAAATGACAATACTACCTTATCAGGAAAGGACTTAAACCCATGTAATTCAAGTGATTTTAAATACATTTAATTCTTCCTTCTGCTCTGACGGAACAACCTTGATGTTTATTCCCTTCAGGCTGAAATAATTTATGTTTGAACGTTTCTGTCCGATAACTTTGCTTACAAGATCATTTCTCACCTGTATCCTGTAGCTGCCCTTACGGAGTATTTTTTCAAGCTTATCTCTGTATATCCGGCTCTCGCAGAGTTCTCTGAACGCCGGGTGGTAATAACCGCCAATCATCTCACCTTCGACATTATCCGAGGCGTGAAGACCGCATTTTATAACTCTTATTCCGTTTTCTTCAAACCGCTGCATAAAGCTGCTGCAGTAACCGGCCATTTCCTCAAGGCTGTAAGTAAGGTATTCACCTGATTTATAAAGCTCTGCCAAACGCGTTCCTTCAAGAATCACTACCGGATAGATTCTTACTGTATCAGGTTTCAGAGAAATAATCGCATCAGCAGTAAGGCTGTCTTTTTCCGGAGTCGAACCGTAAAGTCCTGTCATCATCTGATGGCCGAGTTCAAAACTGTACGCCTTTATCAGTTCTGAAGCTTTGACAACATGCTCTGCGGTATGTCCTCTGTCATTAAGACGGAGAACTTCATCATCCATGCTCTGGCATCCAAGCTCAATGGCGGTTACATGATATTTTTTTAAACTTTCAAGTATACTTTCGTCTATACAGTCCGGGCGTGTGGATATACGTATCCCGCGGAAACCATCATTACCGATAAATTCCTGAACACTTTCAAGAAGTTCTGTACGGTATTTTTCAGGAACGGCAGTAAAGCTTCCTCCGAAAAATGCTATCTCGCAGTTTCCACGGTTTTTAATATATGAATATGCATCGCTGCAGGTCTTCCTTACTTCATCACCGGAAGGAGCATGCTGTGCACCGCTTATGGTGTGCTGATTGCAGAAACTGCACATATGGGGACATCCGGTATGAGGTATGAAAATCGAAATATTACTGTGCTTCATCGTATCCCATAAGTTTGAGGGCTTCTCTGGCTGCCATCTGTTCTGCTTCCTTCTTGCTTCTTCCGACACCGACACCTATTACGTTTGTGTTAAGGCAGACGTTTACAGTAAATGCCTTGTTATGATCAGGTCCGCTCTGATCTGCAATAACATACTCCACCTTCTCTTCAGGATTCTGCTGAATAACCTCCTGAAGGATTGTCTTGTAGTCATTGAATGCAGAGCTCTTCTGTGAATCGATATCCTCAGGAATAAATCTGAGAATATGCTCTCTTGCAGCATCAAGACCCCCGTCAAGATAAATTGCCGCTATAAGTGCTTCAAATGCATCAGCAAGAATAGAGGCTCTCTCTCTGCCGCCTGTGTTTTCTTCTCCTTTTCCGAGAAGGAGATATTTTCCGAGGTCTATCTGTCTGGCAAAAACATGGAGTGATTTTTCACATACAAGCGAAGCTCTTATCTTGGTAAGTTCACCTTCAGGAAGATGTGAAAAATGTTCGAAAAGATACTGTGAAACAACAATTGACAGTACACTGTCACCTAAAAATTCAAGACGCTCGTTGCTTCTGCGGTTTCTCTTGTTTTCGTTTGCATATGATGAATGTGAAAGTGCTTCAGTAAGAAGTTTTTTGTTATTAAATCTGTAATGAATGCTTTCTTCAAGCTCTGTCAAATTACTCTCCTCCCTTCTGACTCTCTATGTATGCTGAAATACTGTCTGTAACCCCTGCTTCAACGCATTCCTTTGCCTGACGGATTGCATTGTAGAATGCCTTGCCGTCCGAACTTCCGTGTGCCTTGATAACTGTACCTGATATTCCCATAAGTACTGCGCCGCCGACTTCGGAGTAATCCATGCTCTTTTTAAAGGCATTTACCTGATTCGTAAGAAGAAGTGCTGCAAGCTTGGTTTTTATATTTGATGTAAGCATATTCTTAAGAGTCTTTCCAAAGTAAAGACCCATTCCCTCATAGAGTTTAAGTGCTATATTTCCTGTATATCCGTCTGTAACCACAACATCACATTTTGAAAAAGGAAGATCACGTGCTTCCACATTTCCTGTGAAGTTGAGCGGAGCCTTTTCAAGAAGCTTATATGTTTCTATCTCAAGTTCTCTGCCCTTCGTCTCTTCAGCACCGATATTAAGAAGTCCTACTCTTGGATTTTTGATATTCATTACCTTTTCCATGTAGGCTGAGCCCATAACCGCAAACTGAACAAGCGCATCGGGACGGCATTCTGAATTGGCACCGCCGTCAAGAAGCATAAAATATCCGTCTTTTGCAGGCATTATCGGAGCAAGAGCAGCCCTCTTTATTCCCTTGAGTCTCTTTGCAATAAATGTTGAACCAACAACAAGCGCTCCCGTGCTTCCTGCGCTTACGAAAGCATCGCCCTTTCCGTCATGAAGAAGCTGAAGTCCGACTGCCATTGAACAGTCTTTTCTGCCCTTGATAACTTCAGTAGGTTCCTCGTGAATATCTATAACTGTATCAGCCTGTACAATGTCTATTCCTGTAAGGCTGAGATTATGCTTTTCCGCTGCTTCATTTATCTTTTTGGTATCACCGACAAGTGTAACCTTTATCCCAAGACTCTGAACAGCCATTATACTTCCTTCTATAACCGCATCAGGTGCATTGTCGCCGCCAAATGCATCAACTATTACGTTAATCATAATAAACTCCTGAATTATTACTTATATTATTTCGCCGAGTTTCTCAAGTGCTCTGTCGGCGTACATCTGATACTTCTTCTTTTTATCCTTTATTCTCTCCGGAAGTTCCGGAAGAATACCCATATTTGAACCCATAGGCTGAAAATTATCTTTATTGTAAATATCGCTGATATATGCCGAAAGAGCCCCTGTCATTGTCTCAGGAGGCATAATAAACTCAGGTTTTCCCTGAAGCTTCGCCGCCATATTTATCCCGGCTATAATTCCGCTGGCAGCCGACTCAACATAGCCTTCAACACCAGTAATCTGTCCGGCAAAAAATACCCCCGGACATTCTCTCATCTCAAATGTAGGTTTAAGGAGCAGCGGACTGTTTATAAATGAGTTTCGGTGCATAACACCGTATCTTACAAACTCTGCGTCCTTAAGCCCCGGGATAAGCGAAAATACTCTTTTCTGCTCGCCGAACTTAAGATTGGTCTGAAAACCAACAAGGTTGTACATAGTTCCCTCACGGTTTTCCTTTCTCAGCTGAACAACAGCATAAGGTCTTTTGCCTGTTCTTTTGTCCGTAAGTCCCACGGGCTTGAGCGGACCAAATCTCATCGTATCCTCTCCGCGCTTTGCAAGAACTTCTATCGGCATGCAGCCTTCATACACCTTGAATGATTCTCTGTCAAATTCCTTAAGCGGTGCTGATTCTGCATTTATAAGTTCATTGTAGAAAAGTTCGTATTCCTCGCGGTTCATAGGACAGTTTATATAGTCCGCATCTCCTTTGTCATATCTTGAAGCAAAGAAAACGACGTCCCTGTCAAGACTGTCATATGTCACTATCGGAGCTGCCGCATCAAAGAAACTCAGATAGCTGCCGTATTTTTCCGAGATTGATTCTGCAAGGGGACCGGACGTAAGCGGTCCTGTGGCTATAATAACATTTCCATCAGGTACAGCACACACTTCCTCTGATATAACCTTTATCAGAGGGTGAGATTTAATCTTTTCAGTTACAAGGTCTGAAAACTTTGTACGGTCAACAGCAAGTGCGCCACCGGCCTCAACCTGTGTTTCAACTGCACAGGGAACAATGAGCGAACCGAGAAGACGCATCTCCTCTTTGAGAAGCCCGCAGGCAGAATCAACTCTCAATGCTTTGAGCGAGTTTGAGCATACAAGTTCTGCCATTCCCTCATAGTGGTGAGCAGGTGTAAATTTGTGCGGTTTCATCTCATACAGTTCCGTCTCTATACCGGCATTTGCAAGCTGCCATGCCGCTTCACATCCGGCAAGTCCGGCGCCTATTACTTTTACTGCCATGTATTACAGACCTCTTTCGTAACCGCACCCAGGCTTTTCGCAGAGAATTTTACCTGCCTTGCCGCCCTTTTTGAAGAGTGTGGATGAACACTTCGGGCACTTGTCTTCAATAGGTGTATTCCATGTCATAAATGTACATTCCGGATATTTTTCACATCCGAAGAAGTTTCTGCCCTTTTTCGATTTTTGTGCAATAACTGTATTTCCGCAGAGAGGACATACGCCCTTTGTTGCCTGAACAATTTTCTTGGTATTGGTACACTCCGGGAATCCTGGACATGCAAGGAATTTTCCGAAACGGCCGATTTTGATTACCATATTCTTTCCGCATTCATCGCAGATAACATCTGTTTCCTCGCTCGGAATCTTTACTCTCTTGCCCTCCATAGCAACTTCCGCCTTTGCAAGAGTAGCATCAAATTCCTCATAGAAGTCCTTAAGAGTAGCCTTCCAGTCCTTTTCGCCCTTTTCGACATCATCAAGATTTGTTTCCATTTTTGCCGTGAACTTAGCATTTACAATGTTGGAAAAATGATCCTTCATGAGTTCTGTTGTAACCTCACCGAGAACAGTCGGCTTAAGCTGCTTGCCGTCACGTTCAACATACATTCTTGATGTAATTGTTGTTATTGTAGGTGCATAAGTACTCGGACGGCCTATACCGTTCTCTTCAAGAGTTTTGATAAGCGTAGCTTCCGTATATCTTGACGGCGGCTGAGTAAAGTGCTGATTTCCGCCAAGTGACTTTACCTTAAGAACATCGCCTTCTTCAAGTGCAGGAAGTTCCTTGTTTTCCTCTTCATCATTACTGTCCTTTGACTCAACATGAAGAACTGAAAATCCCTTGAACTTTACAGAATAGCCTGAAGCTGTGAAAGTACAGTTTCCTGCGGTAATCTCAGCTGACATCGTATCAAGAAGTGCATTTGCCATCTGACTCGCAATAAAACGCTCCCAGATAAGCTTATATACCTTGTACTGATCGGTAGTAAGGCTGCTCTTTACACGCTCAGGATCCAGCTCCGGCATGGAAGGACGAATCGCTTCGTGTGCATCCTGTGCATTTTTCTTTGACTTGTATTCACGCGGTGAAGGCGGAAGATATTCTTCACCGTATTTACTCTTTATATATTCAGCGGCAGCCTGCTTTGCCTCATCAGAAACACGAAGGCTGTCTGTTCTCATATATGTGATAAGACCAACAAGTCCGAGACCTTCTATCTCGATACCTTCATAAAGTTCCTGGGCCGCCTTCATTGTTCTTCTTGCCTGAAAACCCATACGACGTGAGGCTTCCTGCTGAAGAGTTGAAGTAATGTACGGCGGTGCCGGCTGTCTCTTTGTTACTCTTTTCTTTACCTTTGTAACACGGAATTCTTCGTTCTCAAGAGAGGCAAGAACCTTGTTTGTTTCATCTTCAGTTTTAAGATCTGCCTTCTTTGAATCTATGGAAGCCAGCTTTGCTGAGAAAACCTTTCTGCTTGACGGTGCTGTAAACTTTCCGTCAATGCTCCAGTATTCCTGAGTAACGAATTTTCTGATTTCATTTTCTCTGTCAACAACAAGGCTTACCGCTACTGACTGTACACGTCCTGCGGAAAGTCCTCTCTTTACCTTTCGCCAGAGAAACGGACTGAGCTTGTATCCGAGAATACGGTCAAGTATTCTTCTTGCCTGCTGTGCATTTACAAGGTCGATGTCAATCTTATGCGGATTGCTCATACCGCTCTGAACACCGAACTTTGTGATTTCGTTAAATGCAACTCTGTTGTTGTCGTTAAGATCAAGACCGAGCATCTGTGCTATATGCCATGATATAGCTTCTCCCTCACGGTCCGGGTCAGTTGCGAGATAGATTTTGTCGCATTTTTTAGCACATTTTTTTAATTCTTTTATAACATCCTCTTTACCCTTCATGTCGGTGTAAATCGGTTCAAAATCATTTTCAAGATCTACACCGATTTTTGATTTCGGAAGATCACGGATATGTCCCATAGAAGCAATCACTTCATATCCGGGACCAAGATATTTCTGTATTGTCTTAGCCTTGGCAGGAGACTCTACTATAACAAGATCTGACATTACGCTCTCCTCTGTTTATTTTGATTATTCTGTCACGGCTCTGAAACAAATCCAGATTTCCGGACATTTATTTGCAATAATATATAGTATAATTGATTTGTTTTGATTTGTCAAAAGTTTTTTTTGATCCTAAACAAGAATGTACTGTTTTCCCGGAAGCGACTGCACTGCCCCGGAAAGTTCCATATCTGTCAGTTCAACCAGAAGATCTGATATATCAGTTCCGGTGATGCTGCTTATTTCCTCAATATGAACAGGTCTTTCTGAAATCACCTGTGCTATCTCTCTCTGAATTCCTTCAAATTCTTCCGGTGAGAATTTTTTCTTTTCAGCTTCCTTTTCATCTGTTTTTTTACAGTGTGCTTTTTTTACTGCAGGTGAATTCACTTCACTGAAAATAAATGACTCAGACCTTGCTGTGATATACTCATCAGAAGGTTTAACCGCTGATAGTTTATGTGAAAAATTCGTATAGTATTCATAAATTATATCAAGATGACTGTAAACCGGAATGGCTCCGTCTCTCAGATACTTTACCACACCCTGAAAGCTTTTGCTGAAAATATCAGAAGGCGGCAGGCAGAATACATCACGTCCCTGTTCCAGTGCACAGTCTGCTGTAATAAGTGCTCCGCTTGAAAGCGGTGCCTCTGCTACAAATACTCCAAGTGAAAGTCCTGATATAATCCTGTTTCTGAGCGGAAAGTTTTTCCCCAGAGGCGGTGTTCCGGGCGGAAACTCTGAAATAAAAGCACCGTCTTTCATAACGACATCTCTTATATCACTGTTTGCCTTTGGATAATCAACGTCAACACCGCAGCCCAGCACAGCTATAGTCTTTCCGTTTCCTGAGATTGCTCCCCTGTGTGCAGCCGAATCAATACCTGCTGCAAAACCGCTTACTATTGTTACGCCTACACGGGCAAGTTCTTCAGATATTCTGAATGCAGCATCAGCTCCGTACTTTGAAGGGTCACGGGTGCCTACAACCGAAACAGTCATCTCTTCGCCCAGACTTTCTGAATTACCGGAGAGATACAGTACTGCCGGAGGGTCAAATATAGTTCTGAGCCGGGAAGGATATTTTTCACTTCCGTATGTTATTACTTCAATTCCTTTTTGTTTGCAGTTTTTTAATATCTCTGCGGACTTTTCCGGAGAAGAGCATAGAAAACGATTCTTCTCCCACGCTGCAAGAGTAAATTTGCCTTCAGATATTCTCCGGTAACCTTCTTCGGCACTTTCACATGTACTCATAAGTTTCCACAGACTGCTGCTGGCAGGTCCGAAAACTTCTGAAAGGCTTATCCAGTATAGTGTCTCTTTCATTTTTTCCTCATTATTCCTAAAACTAAAATTTATTTTCCCGACATCTCCCACAGGAAAATGCCTGCCGCCATAGCTGCATTGAGTGAATTTATATGACCTGACATTCTGATTGTTGCTCTGACCGTGCATCTTCCCGATATCTCAGAAGGAAGTCCGTTGCCTTCATTACCTATAAAGACGGCACAGCCGCCCTCAAATGTACATTTTCTGAGGTCATACGCATCGCTGTCAATTACTGCAGCATAACTTGATATACCATTATTCTCAAAGCATGAAAACAGTTCATCGATATCGCTGCTTTCAAAAATATTCATACGAAAAACAGAACCCATAGTCGAACGTATTACCTTCGGACTGTAGAGTTCACAGCACTCTGAAAGTATAACTCCGTCAACACCGACTGCATCAGCTGTTCTTATTATCATTCCGAGATTTCCAGGGTCCTGAAGCTGATAAAGAACGAGATATTTTCCGTCTTTTCTTATAAAATCATTTAGTTTTTTTGCAGGTGGCATTTCACAGACTGCGAATACTCCCTGCGGTTTTTCCGTACAGGAAATCTTTATTCCAAGCTCATTTGAAATAATTAGCACCTTTACTTCCTTCAAATCAGCCTGGGATAACATGCTGCCGTACTTTTCATATGCTTCTTCTGTAAAAAAAATCTGTTTTATCAGTGATTTTTCGTTCACAGCATCAGTTATAAGTCGAAATCCCTCAAGAACATACATGCCGCTCTTTTTTCTTTCCTTTTTTGACGCCGAAAGCTTCACGTAAAGCTTTACAGAAGGATTGTCCTTTGATGTTATTACAGTCAAAAAAACACCGCTTTCATTTTTCTGTATTTAAGAAAAACACGCTCTTATTATATAAATACGAGCGTGTTGTTATCTGATTAAAGAGCAGCCTTTGCCTTTTCAACAATTGCTGTAAAGCCTGCAGGATCGTTGATAGCGATTTCTGAGAGCATCTTTCTGTTCAGTGTGATATCAGCCTTCTTAAGACCGTTCATGAATGTTGAGTAGTTCATGCCGTTCATCTTGGCAGCTGCACTGATTCTTGTAATCCAGAGCTGTCTGAAGTTACGCTTCTTCTGCTTACGTCCAACGTATGCATAGTTACCTGACTTCATTACGGCCTGTTTAGCCATCTTGAAATGTTTGCTCTTAGCTCCCCAGTAGCCCTTAGCAAGCTTGAGAGTTTTATTTCTTCTCTTACGAGTCATCATCGCACCCTTAACACGTGCCATATATTTCTACCTCCGATTATTTGATTTAAAAAAAATTTACAAAGTTCTGATTATGCGTATGGTAAGAGCTGCTTGAGAGCGCCCATGTTTGTCTTATCAGCAACACCTGAAGCACGGTTGATTCTCTTTCTCTTTGTTTCCTTCTGAGTTAATCTGTGTCTTCTGTTTGTCTTCTGATACTTAACCTTGCCAGTTCCAGTAACCTTAAAACGCTTCTTAGCGCCTGAATGTGTTTTAACCTTTACCTTAGCCATCTTTATATCCTCCTTAATTACTTATTCGTCTTCGGTGAAATGAACATAACCAGACTACGTCCTTCCATCTTTGCCGGCTTCTCAACAACGCCAACTTCCAGACAAGCTTCCTTGAAACGTTCAAGTAACTCTCCTCCGAGTTCCGGATGAGCAATTGCTCTCTTTCGGAATCTTACTGAAACCTTAACCTTATCGCCTGACTTCAAAAATTTACAAGCCTGATTAACTTTTGTATTGAAATCATTTGTATCTATGTTTGAGAACATTCTGATTTCTTTGATTTCAACGACTTTCTGATTTTTTCTTGCTTCCTTCTCACGCTTTGACTGTTCAAAACAGTACTTGCCGTAATCCATTATCTTGCATACAGGCGGTGTAGCCTGAGGAGCAATCTTAACCAGATCAAGATTTCTTTCAAAAGCAATTTCCAGTGCTTCTGTTGCCGAGAGAATTCCGAGCTGTTCACCGTCATTTCCAATGACACGAAGCTCCTTGTCACGAATCTCTTCGTTTATCTGCAGTTCCTTGTTGCTAATAGTCAGCACCTCCAAGACCATAAAAATGTAACAAAAAATGAGTACAGACACACGTCAGTACTCATACTTAAAAATCCATTAAAAGTATTGACCGGTTCGATACTGAACCAACCGGTGAGAACTGAGGTTCTGCTTTGATTTACTTTTCTATTATACTCTTATAAAATATGTTTGTCAATAGTTTTTTTATAATTTACAGTTTGTTCATAATTACAGTAAGCTGCAGATTGACTCGGGTTATATCATTTTTTTAAATAGAATTCAAGTGTATTTATTTCAAGACATTGCTGAACATTACAACAGACATTGCTCAACATTATTTTAACATTACACTACATTGTAAATTTCAGCAATGTCAGGTAAACAAATATCATCACAAAGCACCAGTGATATGATTATAAATCTCCGCACACCGAAGTTTGAGCTTATACTTCCCGCAGTTTTTCATCAGGTCTATCTCACCATCGGTAAAATATCCGCTGAAGCTGTCTATATTGCTCTGTGCACCTGCCGCCGGAACGCAGAGTGGCGGATACATAACGCACCACCAGTTGTGGCCTTCAGCTTCACCAATGGTTATCCTTACCGCTCTGTAGTTTCCCTGCGGCATTGTTATATCGCCGTATTCCCTGTCATCAAAGTCCATTCTCAGAACTTCCGTTCTGGTCTCATAATCATATCCGGCTTCATATACATACTGCTGAGCCATACTGTTTATCTCATCTATTCTTGATTCATACAGGCTCTCTGCTTCATCAGCACAGGCACATCCGTCTGTCCAGCCGCGTGTCCCTTCAAGTATGCGGTCCCGGACCTGAAGTTTAAGGTTCTGGTCTTCTTCGCTGTCTGAATTTGCAAGGATATGCATACGGACTACGTCGTTCTGTAATGATAAATAATCATCATTTACATCTCTTATTCCTGATAAGCACAGAAATAATGCAATCGCTGTAATAAAAATTATCTCGAACTTTTTCATAGGAAAATCACCTCTGAACTGAATATTGGAAGATTTTACTTCATTATTCAAATCAAAGGTGATTTTTTTATCAGTATGAAATGTTATTTGTAATGCCGATGTAGCATTTGCCGCGGTTTACGGTGATTTCTTCGCCGGTTGACGCGTCTGTGAAGACAAAGTTACTGTAGTCATCCGCCTTGTTCCAGTATATTTCCTGCACTCTTCCGCCGGAAAAATAATATCCCCTGCCGCCTGAGAGATCCACGTCCATACGGTATCCGTCTTCTCTTTCATGTACAGTGGTTTCAAGAGCAAATACGTTTGTAAATGAAAGCTGTTCGCCGGTTGCGGCATCCATGTGTTCACTTCCAGAATGCTGCTTGTAGTATTTTCCTGTTTCAGCGTCATATGTAAATGTACTGAAATACCCGTCTGAGAATGATACCACAACACTGTCACATACTTCGCCCGAAATCTCGTAAAGTTCTGTTCCCTCTGCAAATTTCATTGCATCGGCTCCGCCGTTGTTTGCATCTGTGCGGAACCCTGCAGAAGAAATATAGTCAGGAAGCTGTGAGCCGTCAAGACATCCGGTGTGTTCACGGGAGTAATATTCAAGTCTCTCGCTGTCATTATAGAAAAGTCCGTCGTAATATGCACTGTCATCGCCGTCAAATCTGTCTATATCAAGTCTCTCAAGAGTTTCCTTTGCTATGGTCATATCCATTCCCCAGTGACAGTATATTGCATCAAGACCGTTGGCAATGAGAGGATAGTAGTAACGACAGCTTCTGATTGAGCAGAGTGTCGGAACGTCTGTATAGTCTGCAAACACAGCCATAAGTCTTGTGATACCGCCTTCAACAACCACCTCATAAATATAGTCCGCTGAGCCGATTCCGTACTGCGGAAGAGCCTGGTCAATATTGTTTATCATTACTGCAACAGGTCTCTTTCCTACAGCATCCTCGTTAAATCCGTATTCACCCGTAAGCGGATTGTGTGCTCCTAAAACCGTTTCCTCTTCCGGTGCCTCTGTTTCCGGAGCTTCTGTTAAAACAGGTGCTTCTGTAACTTCCTGCTCCACAGCAGGTTCTTCTGTTTTTTCATCTGTTTCAACCTTCTCACTGCAAGAGAAAAGCGACATGCATAATGTCAGTGCAGCAGCTGCTGAAAGAATCTTTTTCATATTTTTCATTTTTTATTTCCCCTCTATCTGAAATCTTCGCCTTTTTCAGTAAGCACTGCTGTTCTGGTTACAGCCGCATACTCCGCCTCTGAACCGGCAAATTTATAAAATGCCGAAAGAAGAAGTGAAGGATTGTAACTTGCACCGCTTCCTGAAGGCATATTCATGGAAATAAACATTCCCTTGTCCGTATCGTGATACTCAATTATGTCTGCAAAAGGCTTTATATCGACATCCTTCATAGTCTTCTGCTTTGTCTTTTTCTGAATGACAATCGTTTCCTGGTTCATAAACTCTGCAAATTTTTCTGAACAGAGTACCATGTCCGGAGAAGTAAGCTCAATATCATAGCATGAATACGCAATCTCCGTGTGCTTCATAACAGGCTCGTAAACTTCATTTATATGAACTCCCTGCGGAAGAACGGCATTGAGTCTTTCCATTACTTCTTCAGCAGACAAATCATCATCGTTAATATTAAAATCCATTATCTCACATTCACCCTCGTATCCAAGTGAAAGCGGCAGCGGAAACATAATATAGAGATGCGGATTAAATCCCTGAGTGTACCATACCGAAATACGTGCACGTCTGAATGTTCTCTGCATAAATCTGTAGAGATCAAGGTGTGAGATATACCTTGCTCTGTCCTTTTTCTCAAATCTCGCACGAAGTTTTTTCAAAACACTCACCTCCGGCTTTTATGTTTACCCCGCAGCCTGAGCACTTAAGACGGCAGTGCGGTGTTGTAAGATTCTGCTTTGCCTTTTTGTTTTCCCTTGCAAGAAATTCCTTTGAAACAAGATAATCGAGATGATCCCATGGAAATACTTCATCGTAAGCTCTTTCCCTGTTAGCATAGAAGGATATGTCCATGCCGCATTTTTTAAAGGCAGCATCCCACTTTTCAAAGTCAAAGCATTCGCCCCAGCTGTCAAATTTGCAGCCGCTCTTCCAGGCTTCGTACATTACACGGCCTATACGCCTGTCACCCTTTGCAAGTACTTCTTCAAGAATACTTATCTCCGGATCATGCCAGCTTGCCTTGATTTTCTTTGACTTTATGCTGTCAACAAGAAGCTGCTGACGTCTTTTTATCTCTTCACGTGATATCTGCGGTTCAAACTCAAAAGGAGTAAATGGCTTCGGAACAAAAGTTGCAACACTTATAGATACTGATACCGAACCCTTAGGTCTGTCCGGAAGTGAATAGAACAGGTCAACTATACGCTGGGCAGTATCGGCAATGCCAATGATATCCTCATCGGTTTCAGTAGGAAGGCCCATCATAAAGTACAGCTTAACCTTTGTATATCCGCCCTCAAATGCTATACGGCAGGTTGACATGATTTCCTCTTCAGAAACATTCTTGTTTATAACATCACGGAGTCTCTGGGTTCCTGCCTCCGGTGCAAAAGTAAGTCCGCTGGTTCTTACCTTCTTTATCTTTTCAAGAAGCTCTTCGGAGAAGTTATCCACACGGAGAGAAGGAAGAGTCATGTTAATGTGCTCGTTTTCCGTATATTCTATAAGTTCATTTAATATACCGTCTATATCAGAGTGGTCGCTTGTACTCAGTGACAGAAGTGACAGTTCCTCGTATCCTGTATTCTCACAGAGACACTTCGCCTGATCAGCTACAGTTGAAGCATTCTTTTCACGGAACGGCCTGTAGATAAATCCGGCCTGACAGAATCTGCAGCCTCTGATACAGCCTCTTAGAACTTCGACTGAAGCTCTGTTGTGAACAATATCGGAGAAAGGAACTACAAAACAGTCCGGATAGAAAACCTTGTCAAAGTCCTTTATTATTCTCTTCCTGATTACAGGAGGAGCTCCGTCATGGGGAATGTATCTTCCGATAGTTCCGTCTTCATTGTACTCAACAGTGTAAAGCGAAGGAATATACAGACCTTCTATCTTTGCAGCTTCGCGGAGAAATTCCTGTCTTGTGGCGCCCTGCTTTTTCATCTTATTGTAAAGATCCATCATCTCAAGTGTTACTTCCTCACCTTCACCGAGTGAAATGATGTCGCAGAATTCAGCCAGTGGCTCCGGATTGCAGACACACGGACCGCCGGCAACAACTATAGGAGCAAGACTCTCTCCTCTGTCCTTTGCATAAAGCGGTACCCCTGCAAGATGAAGCATATTGAGAAGATTGGTGTATGAAAGCTCATACTGCATGGTAAATCCTATGAAATCAAAGTCCTTAACCGGATCAAGACTTTCCAGAGCATAAAGCGGAATATCATTCTCCACCATAAGTTCCTCGAAATCAGTCCACGGTGCAAATACTCTCTCGCACCAGTAGTTTTCCCTTGAATTAATCAGCGAATAAAGTATCTTCATTCCGAGATGGGACATACCTATATCGTAGCTGTCCGGAAAGCAGAAAGCAAAACGAACATCAACTTTTTCCCTGTCCTTCATTATACTTCCGTGCTCTCCGCCTATATATCTTGACGGCTTCTGTACTTTCAGAAGCAGCGGTTCTATCTTATCCCTGAGCAATATTTTTACCTCCGTTTTTCTAACATCAATGTATTTATTGTACTATAAAATCAGCAATTAATCAATGATTTCAGATAATTTTTTTATCTCTGCAGCACAGAGAAATATTCCCGTTATATAAAATGATACATTGAAAAACGGCATCCTCCTCAGGAACGTTATCAACACAAAGCAAAGCAGTATGTTGAAAACCAGAAGAAATATGCGGCATTTTCCTCCTGTAAAATGATATTCAAAAAAAATATCAGCCGCAGCTCCTCCGTCAAGAACTGAAAAAGGAAGAAGATTAAAAATTCCCAGAATAATGTTTATTATAAAAAAATATCCCGTTTCCCTGCTGAACAGAAACACCATCAATGCTGTAAATAAATTTGCTGCCGGACCGGAAATCAGTATCATAATATCCGCTGAAGGCGAAATGAGCATTCCCTCTTCTCTGTACATGGAAATTCCCTTTATTCCAAAAGAAATTCTTTTTACTCCACTTCCGCTTAAATGCACCGCAGCAATATGCCCTGCCTCATGAATCATGCACGCAGCAAAGGAAAGCCCGCTGTAATCTCCTCCGTTAAGGGTTATAAGCGCAATAACAGCTAAAAATCCGATATTTACTGAAACAACAGTATTTAATATTTTAACTGAAAACATTTTTTATCCTCTGACAGTATCCCATCACTTCTGCTGAGTAATCACAGTCAGTTATTTCTGAAAATATGTCATCAGTTATTTCTGAAATTTCGGGATAAATAAAAAAAATAACTGATACCGCCACAAATACCGCCAGAAACAGAACAGATAAAGTAAACGACATAAGGTGTTCTGTTTTACAGAAATTATCAGTATCTTTTTCATCATTTTCTGTATCATAAATTACTTCATCGTATATAAAACATCCCCCCTCCTAAATATTTA
>JAUNJJ010000213.1 GCA_030533325.1 Oscillospiraceae bacterium | reverse complement strand
TGACCACTCAAATGATCATCTCCGGAGCCTCCGTTGATTATGTCATCTCCAGCACCACTGTAAATATAATCATCTTCATTATCTCCATTAATAGTATCTGAATCACTTCCACCCCATATGTAATCTATACCTGTTCCACCACTAATGGTATTAATCCCACTTGTTACATAAATATAATCTGAACCGGATCCCCCTTCAATGAAATCATTTCCGCCGCCACCATAAATATAGTCATCTCCTGCACCACCATTAATGTAATCATCCCCGTCATTCATACCGTCTTCAAGAGTATCATTATCACCATATATTATATCATTATCCCGACCACCATATATATAATCTTTTCCGATTCCTCCAAAAATTTTGTTAGAGCCTGAATTTACAGAAATAGTATCATTACCTTCTTGTCCATATATGGTATCATCGCCATTATAAACCGTATCATCATTATCATCTTCTGAACCACCGATAATTATATCATCTCCGGTTCCACCTTCTATATAATCGCTTCCTTTACCACCTGTAATAAAGTCATCACCTTCATCGCCATATAGTTTATCGTCTCCAGCTTCACCGTAAATAATATCAGAGTCATATCCACCATGAACAGTGTCATTTTCAAGACCTGCATAAATTATATCCGAGCCTTCATCACCAGAGATAATATCTCCAAACGACGTATCAGAGTCTGAATATGGATTAAAATTTTCAAATTCCCCGGATATAGACATCCAGTATTCCTCTTCATTTCGAGGCTTTGGAATCCAGAAAATATCTTTATCAGTCGCATCCGCCTGATTTTCTATTCCATCTCCATATATAATATCGTTTCCTAATCCTCCATGAATTTCATCTTCTCCGCTTCCGCCGTAGATAATATCATCATAAGATTCTGATTCATTATATACAGTATTTATTTCATCACCATATATAATATCATTTCCTCCGCACCCTATAATCATATCATTTCCAGAACCGCCAACCAATTTATCACTATTCTGGAATCCCGAAATATAGTCATTTCCACCTTTTGATTCAATATCAAATGTAATATCAGTAATATCAGGTGATGTAAAAAATTCTCTAATAGAAAACTGCCCCTTTTCTCCATGGGCAAAATTCAATACATCATCAGAACTTGCACCTTCAAGAAAATGCCTTCCGTCAGAAAGAACAGAATCCCAAAAATTAAAAGCTCCGGCAGAGAGATCATCATAAAAAGTTTCACCGAACCACTGTCCTAAAATATAACCAAGTGTTCCGCCACAAAGTCCGCCAATCAAACCGCCAGCAATAGTACCTAAAGGTGGTAAAACTGCTGATCCAATAGCGGCTCCTATTACTGCACCAGCTTCTGCACCAGCTTCACTTAAGAGAGTAGCGCATCCCCATGAAAACATTTTTTCTCCTGCTTCATCAACAGTCATTGTATTATATTTTAATCCTAAGTATATATCTCCACATATATCTGCAAAATCTACTAAGTCTAAAGCAGTAAATACAACTGTTCCACCTTTTGAAATGATTTTACCAAGATTGGCATCGTCACGAAGAGCCTTTACTAACTTAGCTTTATTTTCAAGCAGCCATGTATCAATTCCTAAATCATGTGGTGTAAGAACAGTCACACATCCCTTTAATGTATATCTTCCGCCTGTGTTTTTAACGTTTCTAACCATTAATTCAGCAACATCGTCAGCCTGCATTTTTCTAAAAGTATCAAAAACAGATGAAGATGGGCAACAATCCTTAAGTATATCATCCATATCAATAGATTTTGGATCAACCTTCTTTACTTCAAGCATGTATATAAGTTGCTTTAATTTTTTGCTAGTTGTTTCATCCAGATTACTTACTTTAAGAAGTTCTTTATATTTTTTTGGAATTTCAAATGAATCAAAGTTTACGTAATCAACAAGTATCTTAGAAATGTCATCTAAATATGCTTCGTTTTTTTTCAAAATATTATTATTATCAAAAATAATATCGATAAAATCGCCTTTTCCACCTGATTCTTTCCATAAGCTTTCATACCTTTGAACTAATACCTTTTGATCATTTGTAAGTTGATCAAATCCCGGAAAAACACTTTTCATTCTATCGATTAGTTTAGCATTAGGTATAGAATTTCCGTTTCCAACACTTATATCTGTTAATTCAATAATAGGCGGAAATCCATTAAACATATTTGTATCACCAATTTTTGGCACGCCATCAAACATTTTTTCTATCATTGAATCAGGAAAATTATACATTTCTCTTGTGATATTATCATAATACCCAAAAGTTTTGTTTTTGGAATTTCCATTATGTGCAAGATTATGAAGTGTTTCTGGAGTTTGTGCTTGTCCATACAAAGGTTGAATATTCCTAAAATCACCTGCATATTCAGGATTGGTATGGACATCTGCCATATGATGACCCTGAAAAACATGTTTTTTTCCAGTGACGGGATCAATATATTTCGGTTTGATACCATTTAAAATATCATCTTGTTGAGTTGCATCCCAATTATATGTTGCTAGCCCTTTTTGCAGCAATTCTCTTTCATTAGCCCAAAAGTCATCTACCGCTTGGAACCTTAGAATCTTATTAAAACTATCTGCTATGGAGTTATCTTTTGCTGATTTTCCTGGGGCGATATTAGATGCATAATCACTTATTTGTCTTCTTAATTTAGGTGGTAATGAATTCCAATCATCTGTAAAAGTTCTAGAAATCTTATGAGTATATTTACCATCAACATTATTCATAATGTCGCTAAAATGTTTGTATAATGTCTCAATTGATTCGTTTTTATATTCCATGTATTACTCCTTTAGATTCAATATTATAACTAAATATGAAACGACCATTTCATTAGTTGTTTACTATAGTTTAATCATTGAAGTGTATATAAAATATTATAAAAAATGGGGACTTCAAATAATGAAAATCCCCATTTCAATAAAGATAAAATTGTCGAAAGTAACCTACCACATTGCATTTATTTCGTAAATAACTTCTTCTAATATTTCATTCAAACTATCGTACTCTGTTATATCCCCATGATCGTCTGTGAATATTTTTCCGTTACGCTTAGAAAAACAAATCACAACGCCGTCGCCAATCAAACTACCAATAATTACGCAATCCTGATCAAAACCACTTACATTAAATTCTATTCCATTTAAACCGTATAATTCAGCTACATTTCCTCTTAAAGTCGATCCATTAGAAAATCTAAGCCAGTCTGCAAATGTATTTGGAATCTTAATGTTATGCTTTTTTTCCCAATCAGAAATTTCTTCATCCGAGCAAGGTTCATTAAAAACAAATTTTCTTGTTTCCTGAAGTTGTTTTGTAAGTTGAACAATTTCATTAATTTCTTTTGTCAAACTATTATTTGGTACATTTGGTATATACATAATCGATTTACTGGTAATTATATCTCGTATAAAAATTGATACAATCACATTTTCCTTTCAAATTTTAGAATATAGTAAAAATACTCCACCTCAGACATTATTCTAATATATCTGAAATGCAATACAGTTATTATACCATTGACAGCGCTGAGTGTCAAGGTAGTTGTCAGTAATTTTCGAAATTTTTTTCTTCAATTTAATTGAAATTTGACTTGGTCCGCCATCCTTGACAGAACCTTTAAGAAATGCTGTTGCTTTTCTACCGAAGGCGAGAAACTCAAGAATAGTTCTTCTCTACTCGCTTCGG
>JAUNJJ010000072.1 GCA_030533325.1 Oscillospiraceae bacterium | reverse complement strand
GGTGGTGTGAGAGGTCGGCTAATCAAATAATGGTTAGCCTCCTACTCGATTTATTCAATTTCAATATTCTGCGGATTTCGCTTCTGGATGATATATTCTATAAAATCTTTATAAAAGGATGATGGGTTTTCACTTATACGTTCACCGATAAGTTCAGCCTGTGTTTTATTCTGAGTGAGCAGTTTTAATTCTACAAGGCATTTGCTGTCGTCGGAAATACTGCAGATAAGTCTGCAGCCTTCATCGTTTTCCTCGTAGTCAAGTGAAAGACTGGCGTTCTGCAGTTTTCTTGCCTTGTACTGAATTGCTGAGTACATAAGTCTGTTTCTGAAAGAGCGCTGCACATAGGAAGAAAAATCTCTTACATAAATCTCACCTTTTTCACTCAGTGAAAAAAACATATTACCATTATCATCAACATCAGAGTAAATTGTATCATTTACCAGAAGTTCATCAATTGCTTCATTGTAGTAAAAATAATTAATGATACCTGAATCAACTGCTATTTCGTATAGTTCTTCGGATTCAGTTTTGCCTTCGAGATGATGAAGAAGATAGCATATAAGGATCTTTACTGAATTAAGATCATTAGGCTGATAGTCCATACTTATCCTCCTTTCGGTGTATCAGAATTCGGAAGCTGAAATATTTTTATCTGAAATTGGGATATTCAAGAATGTGACTGAGAAGAGCGATATTAACTGCTGATTCAACACAAGGAACAGCTCTTGGGACGATGCATGGATCATGTCTTCCTTTAATGCTTATAACGTCATTTGAAAGGTTGGTGTAGTCAATAGTATTCTGAGGCTGGGCGATGGAAGGAGTAGGCTTTATTGCAACTCTCAGCACAAGAGGCATGCCCGATGAAATACCTCCGAGGATACCGCCATGGTTATTGGTTCTGGTGAGCACGTGACCGTGATCATCCACATAAAACTCATCGTTGTTCTGGCTTCCAAGAAGTTCAGCAACTTTGAATCCGATACCAAATTCGATGCCTTTAACGGCAGGAATACCAAAAACAAGCTGTGAAATTGAATTTTCAAGTCCGTCAAACATAGGAGAACCGATTCCGGCCGGAATATTAATTGCAGCACATTCGATTATACCTCCGAGCGAATCAAGAGAACGTCTTGCCTTGTCGACATCTTCTATCATTTTCTTTCCGGCTTCGTCATCAATAACCGGAAATTCTTTTTTTCTTATATCCAGGAGTTCTTCACGGGTAACATTTGTATAGATAAATTCCTTGTCCTTTATTCCATGAATAGAGGCAATATGAGCGCCGGTGTATATTCCTCTTCTTTCAAGAATCTGTGCACATACAGCACCTGCGAATACAAGGGGAGCAGTAAGTCTTCCCGAAAAATGCCCGCCGCCTCTTACGTCGTTAAAGCCCTGATATCTTTTGGCACCGGTATAGTCAGCATGTCCCGGACGGGCAAGTGTCTGAACGTTTTTATAGTCATTTGAGTGCTGGTCTGTGTTCTGAATTACAGCGCAAAGCGGAGTACCTGTTGTTCTGTTATTGTACAGACCGGACATAATCTGTGGTATGTCTTTTTCGTTTCGCGGTGTGGATGTTTTGTTTTTCTTTGGTGCTCTTCTTGACATGAATGCAAGTATGTCGTCCATGCGGATATATTCTCCGGGCGGAAGATTGTCGATAACTACGCCTATTCCGGCTCCGTGAGATTCGCCGAATATTGAGATAGAGATACGGTTATTCCAAATTGATGCCATTATCTGTTTTTCCTCCTAAATTAATGAAGTCATTTAAGAAATCAGGATATGATTTTCTGATTGATTCGAATCCGAGTACAGTAACATTTCCGGTTGACGCAGTTGAAGCTATTGCAGAAGCCATTGCAATCCGGTGGTCGTTAAAGCTGTTTACTGTACCGCCGGTAAAATGAGGTACCGGGAAGATGATTAGTCCGTCATCTGTTACCTTTGCCTTTCCGCCTATACCGTTAATCATTCGTGAAGTGGTATCAAGACGGTCACTTTCCTTTATCCTTAGTCTTTCGGCATTTGTGATATGAACTGTGTTTCCTGAAAGTGAACCAAGGACTGAAAGTGCAGGAACGAGATCAGGTATATCTGAGGCATCTATATAAATGTCTTCGGATATTCCCGCTTTTTTATTATAGCATATGCGTTCAGCTATTTCAATTATTTTCTTGTCTCCCTGGGAGGAAAAATCAGGGTCAGGCAGATTTGTTATCCTGACATTGCTTCCGGTTGCATTTGCGGTAACAAAAAATGCTGCCTGTGAAAAATCAGCTTCAGAAGTGTAATCGGCAGGAGTGTATTTCTGACCGCCCTTTACAGCATATCCGGTTTCAGTCTTTTCAACATTTACTCCGAAGTGCTTCATGCAGTCTGTTGTGATATTCACATAAGGTTCTGACTGAAGAGGAGAGGTAAGTATTATCTCAGAGTCCTCGCTGCAGAGAGGCAGAGCAAGCAGAAGTCCCGTTATAAACTGTGATGAGACATTTCCCTCGATATGAAATTTACCGCCCTTTAATTTTCCCCGTGCAGTAAAAGGCATAGTATGATTATAGTCAAATCTGATATTCTTTTCCGAAAGCTCTCTTGTATATATATCAATCGGTCTTTCAGGGAGCCGTCCGTTTCCGTAAAATGTTGATTCAGTTCCGAGTGCACATGCAACAGGGATGATGAAACGCAGGGTAGAACCGCTTTCGTTGCATCTGAGGTCAGCTTTTTCCGAAGGAGTGCTTATACCCTGAACTTTTATAACATTTTCGCCGGTTTCAAATGAAGCTCCAAGTGCTGTGAGAGTATCTATAGTTGCGTAGATGTCCTGTGACATAGTTATGTCGCGTACATATGAAGTTCCTTCAGCAAGTGCGGCACATATAAGTGCTCTGTGTGAAACACTTTTTGATGAAGGAATTTTTACATCTCCGGAAAGTTTTCCTGGTAAAAAAGTTATATCCATGCTTTACCTCCGTTTAAGCTTCCATATATTTTCTGAATTCATCAAACGGCATTTTTCTGATAGATGAGATTCCGGCATCACTGCAGATAATGGCATTAATATTTGAAGATTCACATTTTTTGTCATTGCTGCAGAGTGAGATGAGTTCGGAAACAGGGGCATCTGTAACCAGAGGAAGTTTGTATGATGAAATAACTGCATCGAGTTTTTCAAGAGCGGATTTTTCACAGTCTCCGTGCTTTACAGCCTGTTCGGTAATCATGTGCATGCCGACAGCAACTGCATTTCCATGGGTGTACTTTGTATAGTTGTAGAAGCTTTCAACGGCATGTCCGAGTGTATGACCGAAGTTTAAAAGCATTCTCTCACCCTTGTCAAATTCATCATTTTCAACTATATCTCTTTTTATTGAAACGCATCGGAAGATGATGTCATCTATAACGTCGAAGTAGTTTTCAATGCTGTGTGAAGCAATTATATCGAAAAGCTCTCTGCTTCTGATCATGCCGTACTTTATTGCCTCTGCCATGCCGTCGGAAACAGTTTCAGGTGAAAGAGTTTTCAGTGTAAGGGGATCACAGATAACAAGTTCAGGCTGTTTGAATGCACCTACAAGATTTTTTCCGCACGGAAGGTCAATTGCAGTTTTTCCGCCGACAGAGCTGTCTATCTGAGCGAGAAGAGTGGTTGGAATCTGTATGAAACCAAGTCCCCTGAGATATGTTGCTGCAGCATATCCGGTTATATCACCGACAACACCGCCGCCGAGTGCAATAAGGCAGTCGGATCTTGTGATATTGTTTTCAGCAAGAAAATCGTAAATGCGGTTAAGTGTTTCGGAACATTTTGACAGTTCTCCGTTTTTAAAAACAAATTTTACGACCCTGAAGCCTGATTCTTCGAGGGATGAAATGACGGTATCAGAATACAGTGAGTCAACAATGTCATCGGTAACAACAGCGACAAAACGTGTTTTTGTAACCTCTGCGACAAGTTTTCCGCACTCTCTGATAATTCCCTGTCTGATAAGAACCTCATATGGTTTTGAGGCTTTTACTGCAATTTTTTTCATGGTGTGATCTGTCCTTTCAGTTAGATACATAGATATTATAATTATACTATAAACGAATTTACAAGTCAAATTTTATTCTTGTTTCTGATGTGAAAATGAGGCACCTGTTATCGCAGGTAATTAAAAAATTTTTATTGAATCTGCTTCGGAAATATGATAATATATATAGTGAATACAAAAAAGAGTTTTATCCGGAGGAGAATTTATGAAGTTCAGAAAGAATAATATTTGGATTATGTTATCTGCGGTATTTGGCGGAATAGGTATACTTATGAGCCTTATCAGTGCAGTGATTTTTGTTAATCACTATCATTTCAACAAGTCTACGCCTGAGGTCAGTGCAGTTATAGAAGAAATAAAAACCACAACCCGCCGCAAGTCAAACGGAAAGAGAACGACAGACCATGATGTATATGTCAGTTATACTGTTGAGGGCACGGAGTATTACAATGAACTTGGATATTATTCTTCCGGAATGCGCGAAGGTGACACCATATCTGTTCATTACAGTCCTGAAGACCCTGACAAAATAAAAACCAATTCATACGTCGGAGAACTTATTGTTTTTCCTATGGGTGTATTATTTGCAGGGATAGGTGCTGCTTTCGGTGCAGTTGAGATTAAAAAGTCAAAGAAGAGAAAATTTCTTATTGAAAACGGGATAAGAACACTTGCAACGGTTACAGAAGTTTTAACTGATTACAGTACAACGGTAAACGGAAAACATCCTGATATGATAAAATGTGAGGTAGTTGACGACTATACAGGGCAGATTCATTCATACACATCAGAATCTTCGTTCAATGATTATTCTGTTTACAAAGGAATGCCGGTAAATATATATGTAAATCCTTCGAATCCGGAAGAGGCTTATGTGGATATTGAGTCACTTGTTGAGCACAGTCTGACATGATCAAAGCCTGCTGAATAATAAAATATTCGATAAAATTTTGATTAAATTAAAAAACTTACACACTTTACCTGACAAACCCAATACTGCATTGGTTATGCACTGTACAACTTTCAACTATATAATCAATTGTATGCTTGCTGGTTAATACACTTTTAAACAATAGCAAACGGCAGACTTTATAGTTTTTTTCTATATTGTCTGCCGTTCTTTTATATTTCAGTTCTCCTGAAAATTTCTTATAGTAAACGCAATAAATAAATTGCGTTTACTATTAGCCGATTTGCACGGAGATGACGCAGTCATCGGATGTGCAAGGCAATATAAATAAAATAATTATAGTGAAAGTCAAATTTATTTTGACGTTCACTATAATTTACTTGTAGCAAATTGGTAACCGGAAAAACACCCCTTGATTTATTCCGCCGGGGGTGGTATAATATTAGAATAAGTATATTGGAGTTGTATTGCTATTTTGTGGATATATTTCCTTTTTAACTCCAGTTCTATAAATACAGTACAGGGGTGAATATAATAATGATCAGAAGCATGACAGGCTTCGGACGTGACAGGATGGTGCTTAACGGAAGAGAAATTCTCGTTGAGATAAAGTCAGTCAATCACAGATACAATGAGCTTTATGTCAGACTTCCAAGAGCGTATCTTTATCTTGAGGAACCGCTGAAAAAGCTTGTACAGGAAAACATTTCACGCGGTAAGACCGAAGTGAATGTTACAATAACAAATGTTTCGGCACCGGATGTAAGTATTGAAGTAAATGCTGAGCTTGCAAAGGGATATGTTAATGCATTAAGAAAGGCAAACAATGAGCTTGGGCTTATGGATGACCTTTCTCTTTCAAGAATTACACGGTTTCAGGATATTTTCAACGTTGTAAGCGTTTCAGACAATGAAGAAGAGATACTCAGTGATGTTAAGACTGTTGCAGCTTCCGCACTTGAAAAATTTGTTTCGATGAGAGAGTGCGAAGGAGTAAAAATGAAGGAGGATGTTCTCGGAAGACTTGATTCCATAGAAAAGATGGTCGGATTTATCGAGGAAAAGTCTCCGGAAACAGTAATGCTTTACAGAGAAAAACTGTTTGCAAAGCTTTCCGAAATTCTTTCAGCACAGAATATCGATGAACAGAGAATACTCACAGAAGCTGCTCTGTTTGCGGAAAAGATTGCTGTTGACGAGGAAACTGTAAGACTCAGAAGCCATATAGAGCAGTTCCGCATACTTCTTGATACGGAGAGCATTGTCGGCAGAAAGCTTGATTTCCTTGTACAGGAAATGAACAGAGAGGCAAATACCACAGGCTCCAAGGCGCAGAACCTTGAGATAACAAGGACTGTTATTGATATTAAGTCCGAGATAGAAAAAATCCGCGAGCAGATTCAGAATATAGAATAGGCGGGTTTGCATATGAAGTTAATAAATATCGGCTATGGAAACATGATATCTTCATCTCGTCTTGTGACTATAGTCAGCTCTGAGTCGGCTCCGGTAAGGAGAATAATTCAGGATGCCAGGGACAAGGGTATGCTGATAGACGCAACATGCGGCAGAAGAACGCGTTCTGTTCTTGTTATGGACAGCGGGCACGTTATTTTGTCGGCTGTTCAGCCGGAGACAATTGCACTCAGATGCAGCGGTGAGAAAGGAAATGATACTGATGAATAAGGGAATACTTATCGTTGTTTCCGCACCTTCCGGATGCGGAAAAGGTACTATCCTTGCTGAGGTTCTGAAGGACGAAAAATTTTACTACTCTGTTTCTGCAACAACAAGATCACCAAGACCGGGTGAAACTGACGGAGTAAGCTATCATTTTCTCGGTAAGGAACAGTTCGAGGAACTTATCAGAACAGACGGAATGCTTGAGTATGCGGAGTACTGCGGAAACTATTACGGAACTCCGAGAGATAAGGTACTTGAAAAAATCAACGAAGGAAAAAATGTCATTCTTGAGATTGAGGTTCAGGGCGCTATGCAGATAAGAGAAAAGTGTCCTGAAGCTGTTTTTGTGTTTATCGCTCCGCCTTCAGTTGCAGAGCTGAGAAACAGACTTGAAAAAAGAGGCACGGAAACGCCTGAGGTTATTAACCAGCGTGTGTCCGAAGCTGCTCAGGAAATAAGCTGTGCATACAGGTATGATTATGTTGTTGTAAATAATATACTTGAAGATGCAGTAAATGATTTTATATCAGTTATAAGAGCTGAAGAACTTAAGGCTGAAAACCAGAAAAATATTATTGACGAGGTGCTTAAAAATGCTTAGACCAGCTATTACACAGATTATTACAAAAAATGAAAGTTACTACTCACTTGTTATAGGCGTTGCAAAGAGAGCAAGAGCAATTGCAGATGAACTTTATGAGAAGAACGAAATTCTTAAGGAAAAGCCGGTTAAAACTGCCGTTGAAGAGTTTGCAAGCGGAAAGTACAAGATTATCGAATACAAAGAGCCGGAAGACAAAGAATAAAAATGATACAGCCACAGTCTGCTGTCAGAACAGCACTGGTTGCTGTATATAACGTTGCATATTCATTTGACAGGGAGTTTTCATATATCATACCTGAGGAAATGAGCGAAAAAGCAGTGGCCGGTGTACGTGTTATAGTCCCTTTCGGACGCGGAGGAAGAAAGAGAGCAGGACTTATTCTTGAAGTAAAGGAAACTGTTCCCGACAGAAAACTCAAACCCCTTGTTTCTGTTGTTGACAGTAAACCTGTCATCAGCGATGAAATGATGAAGATGATTTTCTGGCTGAAGGAAAATACATTCTGTACATATTACGATGCAGTTCGTACTATCCTGCCTTCCGGTATGAACATTCGTGTAAATGAAAAATATGAACTCTGTGAAGGTGCTGTACTGAGTTCCCTTTCAGGTGAAGAACTCAACCTTGTATGTTTCCTGAAAAATGCTTCTTCAAAAAGAGAGTTTGATGAACTCCTCGACAGCTCATCAAATCCTGAAAAGGCTCCTGTAATAGAATCTCTGATTGAAAAAGGCGTAATCCGCAGAGTGAGTGAAGCCAGTCAGAAGGTAAATGATAAGTTTATACGTATGGTAAAACTTACGGACAGATATATCAGTGATCCTCTGATGTTCAGACTTACACCCAAGCAGCAGCAGGCAGTTAAACTGCTTGAGGAGAATGGTTCTGCTTCGGTAAAGGAAGTCTGTTATATATGCAGTATAACTGCAGCAGTTATAAAAAATCTTATCCGGACTGGCGCAGCAGAAGAATACAGCCTTCCGGATTACAGTATGCCCGGAGAAGAAGACTTTGAACCTGATGCAGTCGGAAGTATTGTTCTTTCTGAGTCCCAGGATAAAGTTTTCAGAAGGGTTGCTGAAAAAATAGACGAATCTGTTCCGCACTGTTTTCTTCTTCACGGAGTAACCGGAAGCGGAAAAACTTCTGTCTTTGTGAAGCTGATTGAAAAGACGCTTGAATCCGGAAAACAGGCTATGCTTTTAATTCCGGAAATAGCTCTGACACCACAGATAGTGAAGAATTTTCGCCGCTGTTTCGGAGCGACAGTTTCTGTAATACACAGTAACCTTTCTCTTTCACAGCGGCTTGAAGAATACCGCAGAATCAGTTCAGGAATGTCCAGGATAGTAATCGGTACAAGAAGTGCGGTTTTTGCACCGCTTGACAATATCGGACTGATTATTATGGATGAAGAGGGAGAGCGGTCATACAAGTCGGACAGTGCGCCGAGATACAGTACTGTTTCTGTCGCAAAGGAGAGGTGCAGAACACATAATGCAGTTCTGCTGCTTGGTTCCGCAACACCGTCTGTCGAAAGCTATTACTATGCACAGAAAGGCATATACGAGCTTCTTGAACTTACAGAGCGATACAATAAGTCAGAACTTCCCCACGTGGAGATAGTCGACATGAATGAAGAACGCTCCAGGGGAAATATGACAGAGTATTCCGATGTTCTGGTAAATGAGATAAACGCAAATCTTCAGTCCGGGGAGCAGACCATTCTGCTTCTCAACAGGAGAGGATATCATACTTTTATCTCGTGTTCCGGATGCAGCACTCCGCTTTACTGCGAAAACTGCAGTATTCCGTACACATATCACAAGACAAATAATTCTCTTGTGTGTCACTACTGCGGAAACATAGCTCCTGTTCCCTCCGAATGTCCCTCATGCGGCAAAACGGTATTTAAACAGACCGGATTTGGTACGCAGAAGATGGAGGAGCAGCTTTCTGAACTTTTTCCGACGGCGAGGATACTGCGAATGGATGCAGATACAACATTTTCACGTTATGCGTATGAAAAAAATTTCAAGGACTTTGCCGATAAAAAGTATGACATCATGGTCGGAACCCAGATGATTGGAAAAGGTCTTGATTTTCCTGATGTTACCCTTGTGGGTATTCTTTCAATTGACAAATCTCTCTTTTCAGGTGATTTCAGAAGCTATGAAAGAACATTTTCACTGATTACACAGGTAGCAGGCAGAAGCGGAAGAGGCGGAAAGCCGGGGAGGGCGTATCTTCAGACATTTATGCCGGATCATTATGTGCTTAATCTTGCGGCTCATCAGAATTATCAGGGGTTCTATGACGAAGAAATTGCACTGAGAAAAACCCTTATATTCCCGCCGGTATGCGATGTGTGTGTTATAGGAGTTTCCTCCGTGTCGGATGCAGCAGCAGCCTCAGCCTCAGCGGTTATATTAAGTATAATAAAAGAAATTGTTGCTTCAGAGAAGATTAAGTTTCCACTTCGTGTTCTCGGACCGGCCCAGTCGGGAATAGCACGAATAAACGGAAAGTACCGGTATCGTCTTATACTGAAGTGTAAAAATAACAGTCAGACAAGGGAATTCATAAGAAAAATTCTGCTGAAAACTGCAGAATACCGTGAGTTTTCCAATGTAAATATTTACGCCGATATGAACGGCGAGATAATATAAAGGAGATTAAAAATGGCATTAAGAAATATAGTTACAAAAGAACAGGATGTACTTTACAAAAAGTGCAGAACTGTAGAAAAATTTGACGAGCGTCTCTGGACACTCCTTGACGATATGAAAGAAACTCTTTACAAGGCACAGGGATACGGTCTTGCTGCTCCTCAGGTTGGGATTCTCAAGAGAGTTGCAGTTATAGATGTTGGTGAAGGATATATTGAACTTATAAATCCTGAGATACTTGATCCTGAGGGAGAACAGCGTGATATTGAAGGCTGTCTTTCATGCCCTGATGTATGGGGATATGTAAAGAGACCTTACAGCTGTACTCTCAGAGCCCAGGACAGAAACGGCGAATATTACGAAAAGAAACTTGAAGGTCTTTTCTGCAGATGTGCCTGCCATGAAACAGACCATCTTGACGGAAAATTATTTGTAGATCTTGTTGATGAGTTTGTAAAACCGGAGGAATAAATATTGAATATAGTTTTTATGGGTACGCCGGACTTTGCAGTTCCGTGTCTTAAGGCACTTGCAGATGCAGGCGAAAATATCAGAGCAGTTTTTACACAGCCGGACAAGCCAAAGGGCAGAGGCTATAAGATGATTCCTACACCTGTCAAAAGTGCTGCTCTTGAAATGGGTGCGGAGGTTTATCAGCCGCTTTCACTCAGAAAAGGAGAAGATGCAGAACGTTCACTTTCAGTGCTTAAGGAAATTTCTCCTGACCTGATAGTAGTTGTTGCATACGGACAGATACTTCCGGAAGAGATACTTAATCTTCCAAAGTACGGCTGTATTAATGTTCACGGTTCACTGCTCCCGGAATACAGAGGTGCGGCACCTATGCAGTGGTGTCTTTTGAATGGTGAAAAGAAGACAGGCGTAACAACAATGATGATGGATAAGGGTCTGGATACAGGAGATATGCTTCTTAAGGAAGAGACAGAGATAGGCGAAAACGAAACGCTTTCTGAACTCCACGACAGACTTGCCGAATGCGGTGCAGAGGTTCTCATAAAAACAATTGAAGCATTAAGGGACGGAACACTTGTGCGTATTCCGCAGGATGATGAAAAATCAACATATTCACCTATGATTACAAAGAATATGTCACTTATTGATTTTTCAGATACAGCGCAGAATATACACAACAGGATAAGAGCCATAACAGGTTTTGCTTTTATAAATAACAGGAGACTCAAGATATTCCGTTCTGAACTTACAGGGAAAAAATCAAATGAAAATCCGGGTACAGTTATCGAAGCTTCTTCAGAATTTCTTGTTGTCTGCGGTGACGGGGAAATAATAAGATTTACAGAGGTTCAGCCGGAAGGAAGCAGGAGAATGAAGGCCTATGATTATCTCAGGGGAAGCAAGCTTCAGCCCGGTTCAGTATTTACCCGTGGTGAAGAGATATGATAAACAGCAGAAAGGAAACTGTAAAACTTCTTTGTAAAACATTCAGTGAAGAAAGTTACTCAAATATTCTTCTTGACAGTGTACTCTCATCTCCGGAAATGACTATACAGGACAGGAAGTTTATAACAACTCTTTACTACGGTGTTCTTGAAAAGAAAATTACTCTTGACTATATAATTTCTCTTTACAGTTCCCGCAAACCTTCAAAACTGGATAAAACCGTACTGAATATTCTCAGAACCGGGATATATCAGATAAAGTATATGGACAGTGTTCCGGACAATGCCGCCGTAAATGAAACTGTAAAGCTTGCACGCGGTTTCAGAGTCGCAAGTGCCTCCGGATTTATAAATGCAGTTTTAAGAAATTTTATAAGAGGGGGCGCAGAATACAGCGAGCCTTCCGATGAGGAACAGAAACTCTCTGTAAAATATTCAGTTGAACCGGATATAATAAAACTTGTATCCGACGGATACGGCAAAGAATTTGCTGATGCGTTTTTTGAGCATTCACTTGAAAAATCTCCCGTGTATGTCCGTTTTAACAGAGCTGCGGCAGATGAAGAAGAGTTTTTCAGGGCACTTGGAAAAACCGGGGCATGCAGATTTGATATGCTTCCGGACTGCTATATCCTTTCTTCAGGAAATCTAACCGGAACCGAGGCTTTCAGAAAAGGGTATTTTCATGTTCAGGATATCTCGTCACAGTTTGCCTGTGCAGCCCTTAATCCAAAGGAAAATGATACAGTTCTTGATCTGTGTTCGGCTCCCGGCGGAAAGACATTTACTATGGCTCAGATGATGAAGGGTACCGGCAGGGTACTGGCATTTGATCTTCATGCTCACAGAGCTTCACTTATAAGAGAAGGAGCAGAGAGACTGGGACTTAAAAACGTTACAGCACTTCAGGGCGATGCACTTGTCCATAATCCTGAACTTGAGGGTGCGGATAAAGTTTTATGTGATGTACCGTGCTCCGGTCTTGGAGTTATCAGGAAAAAACCTGAGATACGATATAAGAAAACTGATGATTTCAGTGAACTTTGTGATATACAGTTCCGTATACTTCAGAACGCAGCTTCATATCTCAGGAAGGGCGGGGAACTCGTTTATTCAACATGTACACTGAACCGTATGGAAAATGATGATATAATAGATCGTTTTCTTGCGGAAAACAGTGAATTTGAAGGAGTAAGCTTCCTTGAAAATTCAGGTAAACCGTTCGGAAGCTATAAGGCTGTGCTCGGCGCTTTCGGACCTGACAGTGACGGATTCTTTATTTCAAAAATAAGAAGGAAATGATCATATGACTGAAAAAACTGATATTCTTTCTCTTTCATATGCAGAACTGGTACAGGCTGTTGAGCAGGCTGGAGAGAAAAAATTCCGTGCCGGACAGATATACAGCTGGCTTCATGTCAAAAAAGTCAGGAGTTTCGATGAAATGACTAACTTATCAGCCAGTTTAAGACTAAAACTTAATGATAGTTTTTATATAAAACGCCTAAATATCGTCCGAAAGCTTGAATCTACCATTGATAATACTGTAAAATATCTTTATGGACTTGAAGACGGAAATATTGTTGAGTCCGTAGTAATGGAATACAGCTTCGGTTTATCCATATGTGTTTCAACTCAGATCGGCTGCAAGATGGGATGTGATTTCTGTGCATCAGCCATTGCAGGCTTTGTAAGAAACCTTACCGCCTCCGAAATACTCCTTCAGAAGTATGAGGCTGAGAGAGATCTCGGAAAGAAGATTTCAAGAGTTGTTCTTATGGGAATAGGTGAACCGCTTGACAACTATGACAATGTACTAAGGTTCATAAGACTTGTTACCGCCCCTGAGGGTGATGGAATAAGCCAGAGACACATTACACTGTCAACCTGCGGTATAGTGCCGAAGATATATGAGCTTGCTGATGAAAATCTTTCAGTTAATCTCGCTGTTTCGCTTCACAGTTCTTCAGATGAAGCCCGAAGCAGAATAATGCCTGTTAATAAAAAATACAAACTTGGGATGCTTATGAAGGCATGCAGGGATTATACCGTAAAAACAGGGCGAAGAATTACATTCGAATATGCAGTTATAGAAAATGTAAACTCTTCTCATGAAGATGCAGTTCGTCTGGCCGGACTTATGAAGGGCATGATAAGCCACATTAACCTTATCGGAGTTAATGATGTAAAGGAAAGAGATTATTATTCGTCAGCAGGACATGTCGAAAAATTTAAAAACGAGCTCATTAAGCTCGGGATAAATGCTACTGTCCGCAGAAAACTTGGTGCTGATATTGATGCAGCATGCGGACAGCTCAGAAGAGAATTTGAAAGTTCAAGAGGTGATATGGTTGAAAATAGCAAGTGAATCAGATATCGGTTTATGCAGATCCGAAAATCAGGATATGGCAGTATGTGAGATACTCGATGATTCTGCATTTGTAGTAGTCTGTGACGGTATGGGCGGAGAAAATTCAGGTAAAGATGCAAGTTCAATTGCTGCAGAAGTAGTAAAGAATAAGTTTCTTGCCGGATTTGACCGGTCGTTTGCTTCAAAGAGTATTAAGAATCTGCTTGTTTCCACAGTATCTGTTGCAAATTCAGTAGTTTTTAACACGTCAAATGCTGAACCGGAGAAGTCAGGAATGGGATCTACCTGTGTTGCGGCATATATAGATGCTGCTTCAGATACAGCGTATATTGTAAATGTCGGGGACAGCAGGGCGTATCTGTGCCGCAGGGATTCAATAGAACAGATTACAAAAGATCATTCGTTTGTTCAGCTTCTTGTGGAACAGGGAAAAATAACTGAGGAAGAACTTGCAGATCACCCAAGAAAAAATATGCTTATCAGAGCTGTTGGCGTTGAAAAGGATATTGATGTTGATTATTTTGAAATAAAACTTGATGGTGCAAGGCTGCTTCTGTGTACAGATGGTCTTCATGGATGCTGCAGTGATAATGAGATTCTTGCTGCAGTTAATGATTCTGAAGTTGAAGAGGCTGCCAGAAAACTTGTGGATATGGCTCTTGAAAAGGGTGGCCCTGACAATATTACTCTTGCAGTAGTTGAAAACAGCTGATATGGATTTTGGTTAAACCAAATCCTATAAAGAGTTTTAAAACATAAATCAGGAGTGTTTCACATATGGACAAATACACAGGCAAGAGACTTGACGGCCGTTTTGAGATTATCAGACTTATAGGCAGCGGCGGAATGGCTGATGTTTATAAGGCAAATGATCTTCTTGAAAACAAACTGGTTGCTGTCAAGATTCTGAAAAAAGAATATTCTGAAAATGAAGAATTTCTGCGGCGCTTCAGAAATGAATCAAGAGCAATTGCGGTTCTCTCTCATCCGAACATAGTAAAGATAATAGATGTGGGTTTTACCAACAAAGTTCAGTATATCGCTATGGAATATATTGACGGAATAACTCTTAAGTCATATATGGAGCTTGAAAAAGTCATGGACTGGCAGACAGCTTCATATTTCATGCTTCAGATTCTCAGGGGGCTGGGTCATGCCCATGAAAAAGGCATAGTTCATCAGGATGTAAAACCGCAGAATATCATGCTGCTTGAAGACGGCAGGATAAAGGTCATGGACTTTGGAATTGCAAAGTTTGCCAGAGATGAAGGATTTGCTACTTCAGCTCAGGCTATCGGTTCAGTTCATTACATAAGCCCCGAACAGGTAAGCAGTGATAAAACAGATGCCAAAAGTGATATATATTCAGCAGGTATTCTTTTTTACGAAATGCTTACAGGAGTAAAACCTTTTGATAATGAAAATCCGATAACGGTTGCACTTATGCATATGCAGGCAAAACCTGCAAAACCATGCGATGTAAATCCGGATATACCGAAGGGACTTGAGAAAATCATCCTGAAGGCAATTGAAAAGGATCCGGCGAAACGCTATTCAAATGTTTCACAAATGATTAATGACATAGAAAAATTCAAAGAATGTCCGGAGAATTTTTCCGGATATTATGAAGAGGAGAAAGAATACGTTATGGAAAGAGATAATCAGAGCAAAAAAGATCTTAATTCCACAAGGTCGTTCAGAACAGTTGATTCTGACAGCAGGATGAATATGAATGATACAGTGAAGGAAACCGGATACGATGACTATGATAACGACGGTTATGTTCCTGATAATACACTGCCGGCTGTTGAAGAGGAATATATTGAAAAGAGATCAATGTTTGTACCGATGCTTGCCGGCGTAGTAATTGTTGTAATAATCATAGCAACAATATTTATAGCAGGTCTTATGCTTAACTACTTCGGAAATGAATCAGACTACAAGGAATTCTCTGTACAGAACTTCGTAGGACAGGATTATGACAATGCAAAGAAACTTTTCAGTCAGTACCTTGTTTTTGAAGTAAAGGAAACAATCAATTCCCCTATGCCTGCAAATACTATTCTTGAACAGGATCTTGAGCCTGGTGAAGTTGTAAAGCCTGGGCACAAGATATACGTTGTTCTCAGCAAGGGTCCGAAAATGATTGAAGTACCTCCGCTTGACAATGGTTTTACAGAATCACAGGCTAAGGCCATACTTGAGGAAAAGAAATTTTCATCTCAGACCAGGCTTGTTTACAGTGATACGGTTCAGGAAGGATATGTTATCAAAACTGAACCTGAGGCAAATACAGAGTGCAAGGAAGGAACAACAGTTCTTCTGTTTATAAGCCGTGGAAAGATGACTACTCAGGTAAGACTTCCTGATGTAAACGGAAAGAAGGAAGATGAGGCAAGAAAGACACTTGAGGACCTTGACCTTGTAGTTGAAACACAGCAGAGAAATTCACAAATGCCTGAAGGTACAATTGTAGGAATGAGTCTTACAGCAAATACACTTATTCAGACAGGTACAAAGGTTACTATATATGTTAGTACAGGACTTCCTCCAACGCTTACACACGAGATAACCATTCCGTTCCCGGAGGATGCAAACGGTGTATTCGCATTTAAGATTTATGTTGACGGTACACTTAACAGTGAAGCGAGAGATGTTGATTCGAAGTACACAAGAAGCAAAAACCTTTCAATAAGCGCATCAGGCGGCGAGAAAGAAATTACAATATACCTTGTAAATCAGGGCAATGGTAAGGAAGCTGAGCTCGGACGTTATTCATATTCATTTGATGAATCGAAGACAAAGAAGCAGCTCTCAGAAGATATTACAGGTGCATTCAGGGAAGTTGACGGTCTGAAAGCTGCACAGCCTCCGGTAACACAGGCACCTCCTCCGGAGACACAGGCACCGGAACCGGAGCAGCCTGAAACCCAGGAAACTCAGGCAGAAAATCAGGATCAGCAGAACAGCGGAGAGTAATATGCCGGAAACAGAAATCAGAACTGGACTTATAGTTAAGTCCATCGGGGGACTCTATACAGTAGAGTCTCCTGATGGTATTTATGAGTGCGTTCCCCGTGGTATATTCAGAAAGGAAGGAATGTCACCATGTGTTGGTGACAGGGTGAATTTTCAGGATGACAAGGTTATTACAAAGATACTTCCGCGAAAAAATTATCTTATAAGGCCACCGCTTGCAAATATGGATCAGCTGATATTTGTCGTATCTGTATGCGAGCCGTCTCCGAACCTTCTGCTGCTTGACAAATTCATTGCAATAGCAGAATATAAGAAAATCAGACCGGTTGTTGTTCTTACGAAAGTTGATCTTGATAAGTACGAAAATATCTTTTCTGTTTATAATAATGCCGGGATAGATGTTGTTGTAATAGATTACAGAAACAATGAGGGCATTGAAGAACTCAGGGAAATGCTTTGCGGAAAGATAAGTGCATTTACAGGAAACAGCGGAGCAGGAAAATCGACCCTGCTCAATGCCATTGACGGCAGATTTGATATCAGGACAGGTGAAGTAAGTAAAAAACTTGGGCGCGGCAGACATACGACAAGACATGCGCAGCTGTATAAGCTTGATAATGGAGGGTATATCGCTGATACGCCTGGTTTTTCCACTTTTGAAACAAATAAATATGATATAATAAAGAAAGAGGAGCTATGCTCCTGCTTCATTGAATTTTCAGAATTTTCAGATAACTGCAGGTTTAAGGATTGTTCCCATACACGGGAAAAGGACTGCGCTGTAATAAATGCAGTAAGCGAAGGACTGATATCCGAAAGCAGACACAGTAGTTACTGCCAGATGTATGAAGAAGCTAAGGCCATAAAAGAATGGGAAATTTAGCATTCATAAAAGAAGGAGAATAATTGCTATATGGATAAGAATATCGGGGTTATGCTTGATGGCAGATATGAGATAAAAAAACGTATCGGCGTCGGCGGAATGGCTGATGTTTACAGAGCCTATGACCGGTCAGAAGGCAGAGATGTCGCTGTAAAGATTCTTAAAAACGAATATACCAAAAACGATGAGTTTCTTCAGCGTTTCAAGAATGAGTCCAAAGCAGTTTCGATGCTTTCTCATCCGAATATAGTTAAGGTACTTGATGTAGGATATAATGAAGAGATGAGATTCATCGTTATGGAATATATCGATGGCATTACACTTAAAGATTATATCGAGATGAAAGGCCGTCTTGACTGGAATGAAACTTCTCATCTTGTGATTCAGATTCTCCGTGCCCTCGGTCATGCACATGACAGAGGCATTATACACAGAGATGTAAAACCACAGAATATAATGATGTTTGAAGACGGCACAATAAAAGTCATGGACTTTGGAATTGCCAAGTTTACTTATGAACTTGGAATTACTGCAACTGCTCAGACTATAGGATCAGTTCATTACATAAGTCCGGAGCAGGCGTCGGGAAAGATGACTGACGGAACAAGTGATATTTATTCTGTGGGTATAGTTCTCTACGAACTTCTTACAGGCAGAAAACCGTTTGATACGGAAAATCCGCTTACAGTAGCACTTATGCAGATGAATGACATTCCTGTAAGACCAAGAAGTATTAACCCGGATATTTCTGTGGGAGTTGAGGAAATAATACTTAAGGCTATTGAAAAAAATCCTTCAGACCGTTATCATACAGCAAGAGACATGATAAATGATATAGAAATGATGAAAAATAACCCCGATCATGTTTTTGGCTATAAGTTTTCGAGTTTTCCGGAGGAAACGGATAATAATGAGACTGAAGATATAAAAATTCATCCTGAGCCTGACAGTGATGCTGTTCAGAAAGATGAAGAAGAGGTCGATTATCTTGATTATGACCCTGATGAAGCAACGCCGAATTATTTTATAGATTCCAGAAGACGTGAACGTGATAAAAATTTATCAGTTCCGGATAATCCGGAAATAGAAACTGTCAGTGGAAACAAACTGCTTACGAGGCTTGCAACAATCGGAACAGTTATTGCAATGATAACCATTGTGGCGGTGATATCAGGATTTGTATCAAAAATAATACACAAAAATGATCCTTCAACCTTCCCTATGCCAAGTCTTATTCAGTATAACTACGATGACATGGTAAAAAAATATTCCGGGAAACTAATTATTACTGTTGAAGGCGAACCGGTGTATTCTGAGTATGTAGCTGATACAATTGTATATCAGAGTATTGATGCCGGAACAGAGATTGAAAAGGGAACAGAGGTATTTGTAAATATAAGCAACGGTAAAAATACAAGTATAGTTCCTGAGGTTGACGGTCTTTCTTCTGCCCAGGCGGTGGAACTGATTAATGCTGCCGGTTTTGATGTTGTTCAGAATCATATTTTTAATGACATCGTTGAATACGATAAGGTAATTCGTGTATCACCTGTTGCTGGTACAGAAATGGAAATAACCGGAAAAGTTACAATCTATATAAGTAAGGGAAAACAGACAGATGCAAAAATACTTCCTAATGTAGTAGGCAAGAGTAAGGATGAAGCTCTCCGTATACTCAAAGAAGCAGGATATACTGCAGAGGTTGAGGAAAAGGATGACAAGGCTCCTGAAGGTCAGGTATTTTCACAGAACTTCCCTGGAGATACCCTTGTAAATCCAAGTGAAAAGATAATCATCTACGTAAGTACCGGAAAGCTTCCGACGGCAGATGTTCCGTTTACTTTAACCTTCCCTGAACGTGCATACGGAGTTGTTACTTTTAAGGTTTACATTGATGAAAAGCTTGTTCAGATGGTTGAAGACATAAACATAGAAGGCTTTACTGAGTACAGCTTTGATATAACAGGTTCTGAAAAGCAGAATGTCAAAGTCGAGGTAATGAGCATTGTAACAGGAGATGCTGCAGTAATCGGTCACTATAAATTCGACTTTGAAGAGAAAAAGTATGAAGTTATCAATGAAAACATGAAGGGTGCTCTTGAAGCCATTAAGGCTATTAAACCGGAAGAAACAACACAGGCAGCAACACAGGCACCGCCGCCTCCGCCGGTTACACAGGCTCCTCCTGTAGTAACACAGGCACCACCGGTTCATACAGCCGCACCTCCGGTTGAAACAGAAGCTCCGCCTGTTGAAACAGAACCCGAACCGCCTGCAGCAACTGAAGCAGAATCAGAAGCTGATCCGGTTACTGAATAAATGATTAACCAAAATCTTCGTTATGAATATAATATACTATGAATTACATAACGGAGGTAAGGTTTATGAAAGTTGTAGTAATTAAAAGTCCTGCATTTATATCCAGTGTACTCAGGGTTATACTCAGGATAAAAAAAGAGGACAGTGAATAAATCAAATACCGTTACCCGTTTTAAGGGTAACGGTATTTTTTTGTATTATCACGAATAAATATTTAGGAGGGGGGATGTTTTATATACGATGAAGTAATTTATGATACAGA
>JAUNJJ010000212.1 GCA_030533325.1 Oscillospiraceae bacterium | reverse complement strand
CCTTTTCCATCTTATATGTAACTGCATTTTTATATGGAACCTGTTCATGAATAAGGCCCCAGATTGCTCTTGTCTGAACACCTTTTGTCCCAAGAGAAGTGATTATTTCTCTCATTGTTGCCTTTACCTTTGTCTTGTCTATTTTAAGTGAGTAAAACCACTTATTAGATGATGTACCTTCTCTAAACGGCATTAATTCACCTAAATCAAAATCTTTGAAAAGCTCTTTGTAAAGCTCGTAATTCTTCTGTTTACGTGAAACGAATTCAGGAAGTTCTTCCATCTGTGCAACACCAAGAGCGGCCTGAACATTTGTCATTCTGTAATTATAGCCTATCTCATCATGAATATAATAATGAGGGTCATTCTTAGCCTGCGTAGAAATATATCTGATATGATCTACCGTTTCTTTTTTAGCCGCCGTTACAGCACCACCACCACCGGTAGTTATTATCTTATTTCCGTTAAACGAGTATGCACCAAAGTCACCAATTGTACCGGCAAATTTTCCTTTGTACTTTCCTTCTGTATAAACAGTTCCTAATGCCTCAGTTGAATCCTCAATCACATACAGATTATACTTGTCTGCTGTTTCCATAATCTGCTCCATATCAGCCATATTACCAAAAACATGTACAACAACAATAGCCTTAACCTGTTTTCCATTAGCTTTGTAAACTAATCTGTTATCACTGAACTCACATTCTTTTTCACAGAATTCACGAAGTTTCACAGGATCCATACAAAGACTATCATCACAATCCATAAATACAGGTTCTGCAAACTGATATTTTACTGGATTTACTGCTGCAATAAAAGTTAGTGTAGGCACAATTACCATATCACCAGGAAGTACTCCAGCTTCAATTAAGGATAAATGTAATGCAGAAGTACCACTCTGACAAGCTGCAACACTGTGAGTATTCAGGTATGATGCCATCTGTTCCTCAAGTTTGTTTATGTAAGCACCGCCGGTAGATACCCATCCCTGACTTACTGCATCATCAACATATTTTCTTTCATTTCCTTCAAAATTTGGAATTGATAAAGGTATAAACTTTCCCATAACAGTACACTCCATATCTATTACATTTTTGTATCCAATGATTTTCCTTTTTCAATATGTTCAAAGTTTGGAAGATAATCCTTTATAATCTTAACTACATCTTCTTTTGAAACAGATGGGTCTTCAAAAGCTTTGTTTAATGAATTAAACAATACATCTACCTTATCATGATTAATAATTTCCTTACCGGTGATAACTCCAAGTGAATCAAAACGATTCATATCAACCGTTTCAAAGTCTGTGAAAAATTCTTCATAAGCCTTTTCACCAGAAGTATTTGATGCTGAATAATGAACAGGATATTTTTTACTTCCTTCTTTCAATTCTTCCGCCTTGTCAATTGCTTCTTCATCCGAATCACAAAGTAAAGGTTCATATCCATGAGCCTTTAATAGTTCAGTTGCAATTGCATCAAATGTCATAACCTGTGCTTCGTCAAGTTTTGGGAAAAAGATTTCACGATTTGCTCCGAGCATACAAGCAAGCATACATATCTGTCCGCTTTCTTCAGGAGATACAAAATATCTCGTTACATCAGAAGGTGCTGAAAGAGGCTGAAGTTTCTGAATTCTTGCAAGAAAACCTGCTGGAAGTGAACCGTTTGAAAACGCAACATTTGCAAATCTTGCAGTCTTTACAGGGAACTTGTCAGAATATGAAAAAATTACGTCTTCCATAATTCTTTTGCTTGCCCCCATAATGTTAACAGGATTTGCTGCTTTATCAGTCGAAACACAGAAGTATTCTTCCGGTGGATATTCTGCAAGTAAATCAAGAAGAATTTTTGCGTGAAGTACATTGTTCTGTAAAAGTGCTTCAATTGAATAGATATCCTTCTCAGATCTTACATGTTTATGTGCTGAGAAATTTGCAACAATATCAAAACCGTTTCTGTTTCTGAACATCTTTTCAAAAACTGGTGATGCGAAATCCATAGGATATGGAATATAGTCGTCCGGAACGAACATACCTTTGGTTGATCTTAAATCACGTGTAAGTTCGGCAAGTGCATTTTCGTTAATGTCCACTACTACAAGTGTTTTGGGTTTAAAAGGTAATATTGCCTTTACGAATGATGAGCCGATTGAACCAGCTCCGCCGATAACCAAAACTTTCTTATTGGAAATTTTCTGATTCAAAATATCCTTACTGTTTACTATATCATTCATAAACATACTATTGCTTCTTTTAACAACTTTACTGTAAATAAAATGATTTAAATCAAACATTTTTCTCACTCTCCATTAATATACAATTTAATATCTTAAGATCAGCTGTGAATGTGGCAATTGTACCTATATCAACGCCATTCCAAGAGTTATCCTTAATTTGTATCTTGCTATTTTTAAGAACTCCTAATTCTTTCACAATATTTATACATTCTTTAGCTATCTCATCGTTGCCAGAAGTTTGTGGTCTTATTATATTATGAGCGTACTTTAAGTATATAGTTTTGTAAATAAAAGTATCCTTAAACTTATGTTTTAAAAAGTCTAATGTTCTGTATTTCATCGACTTTTGTAACTGAGAATTTTTTTTATTATAAGCAAAACTTCTATGATGTGAGTATATTGGATAGTCCAATAATTCTTTTTTAAACATTTCAATCAATCTCACTGGAACTTCATCGCCCTTTAACCATTCATATTTAAAAGATGAAATAATATCTGCTATCTTTTTCTGACCAAAAATCGGAAAAGAATATGAATACAAATTTGCGAAATTACTCATTATGCAATCTGCTTCGAATCTTGAGATTGAAAACAATTTAAATGCTACATCTTTATTTAATTCGTCACTATCTAATTGACTGCAATTTATCAATCTCTTCATATGCTTTTCTAAGTAATCATAAAAACCTTCAAGGCAAAAAATTTCTTTCTCTAATCCTGTTCTACAGTATACTTCTCTAATAAAATCGTCTAATTTATAGCCATTTCTGTAGCTTGCATCCAACTCAGACAATGTCCTTATCGTTTCACCAAGATATCCGAAACCCACTAATTGTTTATCTGATATTCTACTAAAAATATCAAATAATTTGTTATTTCCTCCGTAAATGCTCGCAAATTCTCCGTACTTTCCCACTCTTTCTGTATCAATAGAACAAATAGAACGTTTAAACTCCTCCGAAACGTCAAATCTTTCATATTTTAAATTAAAATCAGTTGAGATTTTTCTTACTATTTCGGCATCTTCTTCAGTTCCATTTGTTAATAAATTCTTTCCTTTCCAATATCCTAAACTAATATTGTCATTATTATGCATATGAATAGCAAGTTCCAATCTTGAATCAATGCCTCCAGTTAAAAAATGAAAAACATTATTTATATATTTAGATCTAATAGAAGATGTATTATCTAAAACCTCATAAAGTGCATTAATTGCGTCCTTTTTATTTTCAAATTTACATCTATAATCATTTAACTCTAATTTATTTACAGCACACTCTTTAGTTTCTGTATTTATCGTTATAGATTCATTTGAACAAAGCTTGTACACATCCTTAAACGGTGTCTCATTACTCAAAATACATCTACGAACTCCTTTTTCTAGCAACGGAGCCTCATTTATTTGTGAACCACACACAAGTGCAATATGACAATAAGAATTTGTTACTATAACACCACAACTTGAAACATGATAGTATAATGAATACGTTTGA
>JAUNJJ010000211.1:3137-3747 GCA_030533325.1 Oscillospiraceae bacterium | reverse complement strand
AAGCTTTGTGGACATCATGATAAAGTTCATGGAAATCGCAGTAAGAGCGCCAAGAGCGAGAAGCATCACTTGTGAGTAAGGAGAATGAATAACATACTCAAAAGATTGTGGATGCAAGATTAAATAGCCTATCGCAAGAGGTAAAGATAAACTCACATCAAAAAATAATCCCACAAGCGGATGAATACTTAAAGCACGTCGATATCCTAAGTAATATGCATACCCTAAGAAAACGGAGAAAGTGACCCAGCTAATCGCTTTGGTGTACCAAATTTCATAACACACGCCAATTAAGGCTAAAACAACCGCTACAATTTGAAAGCGATTCATTCTTTCTTTAAAGAAGACTCGTCCGACAGCTACAAGCGCTAGTGGAAAAATAAAGTATCCTAAAGCCGCATCTAAGCCATAGTTATTGACGGGTGCCCACATAAAAAGCCATTGCTGATAAATAAGCATGGGAGCCGTCGCAAGATATCCTAAAAGAAGTTTACGATTGGTTTTAAATTCGATAAGAAGGTTTTTAGCGGTTTTAATATTATGGGTCAAAGTCAGAAGCACAAGAAGACCAATCCACGCTGCAATCATACGCCACATAAAGACATCTGTC
>JAUNJJ010000211.1:0-3127 GCA_030533325.1 Oscillospiraceae bacterium | reverse complement strand
CCCTGTTAAGGGTTGCAGCCATTTACTAAAGGCATAAATAATACCAAAGATTAAATTTGCTAAAACGCAAACAATGAGACCCTTTGTTGTATCGGTCATGATAAACCTCCTGACTTTCTGATTTGAATCTAAAAAAATAAAAGTATTGTATTGATTTACAATACTTTTTTTATAAAGTTTAGTTCAAAATTTGTCCTGCTATAATGATTGTAATGCAGGATGTTCTCTTATATCAAGATTTGTAAATTTTTTAAATTCATTGACTTTCATATATTTCAACAATGGTGAAATATTTAAACATTGTTGTAACCGAAAATAATCCTCATTTAATTCCATGGGAGAGAGATAAATATTAGGATAGTTTCCTAAGATAGCAATTTTAGCCTTTCGCCATGCTGTCATTATTTTCTCTGCACTTATAGTTTCATCAAATTTTTCTTTATATAAAAATTGGGTATATCTTATTATTGATAGAGCCATATAACACATAACGAAATGACCAATAACATGCTCATCTTTCCAAAGATATACTGGACTAGCTTTAAAATCGGTTTTCATAACTCTAAAGCTTTCTTCTATTTTCCATAGTCCTTTGTAGAGTTCTGTTACCTCATTGGTTCTGTAATTTAATTGATTTGTTACAATCGCATAATAACCATCAAATTGTGCATGTCTTTTTATCTTTTCAATATCCAATTCGATTTTATTCGTATCGATATCAATCTTCATATATTGGTTTTTACCACGTTTAATTGATTGATTGATTTTTGATGGATTTTCGATTAAATCCAAAACCCCTTTAATTACACGAGCACGATCTGCATAATCTTTTTCTTTACGCTTTAAACTCCATGTAATATGTAAATTCGTTTCAATCTCCACCTCAACATATTTTTTACGTCTTCCTCTTGTTACGGGGAAAGCTTTTATTTCTTCTTCTGAAAGCTCACGCTTTGCAGTCAATTTATACGGAATAATTTTTTCTTTCCATGTGAGCACACTTTTATCATTTGCATCGTAAACATGATTGCACCAACCATCTTCACTAAGAGCATATTCTTGAATATCAATGGGTGATTTTTTTAATGTGTAGGCAATGACAAAATCATGACCTTCGTTTACAAGATAAACCAAGTTATCTTTTCCATTTAAACCTCTGTCTGCAATAACGACAATCTTGCTTAATTGGTATTTTTTCTTTAAATCTTCTACGGCAGTTTGTAAAGTTTTTTGATCCATTGTGTTGCCAGGAAAGATATCGAATGAAATGGGTATTCCGTTATTATCTATTAATAAACCCATGACAACTTGAACTTCATTGTTTTTATGGTTTTTAGAAAATCCAAACATTCGTAATTCGCCTTGTCTAACACTTTCAAAAGAGTGGGTCGTTACGTCGTAATATGCCATTGGTCCAACACGTGATGTATTTTCTTTCATAAAACCATTCAAATAGTTTATGATCTCTTCTTTCATATCATAAAGAACATCAAAGGATTGGTAGTAAACATCGGAGCCTATAGATTCTATTCCTGCATACGTATCAAGATCTTTAATCGTAGACCAAACACTCATTGGTTCAGTTAGTCGATGCATGACTAATCCATAAATACATCTTTCAATAAATTTAGCGTTTTTCTTATTTGCTTTTTTATTAAAAAAATTAGTCAATTTCATGTCAGACCAAATTTTAAAAATATGGTTATGACCAAAATACAGAGTTTTTAAACAATGTTTAGATTCTTCTACAATCTGATTGTCATAAGTTACAGTGATTGGTTGAAATTTATTTTTCTTTTCTACAGTTCTTCTTTTAGCTTCAAGTCTTAATTTAGATTCGATATCTGGATCTTTAGCTTTTAGTTCATCAACTCTTCCGATTCTTTCAATGACAAGGTGCTTCTTTTTATCTGTTCCTTTGATTCTTACGTCTTCTCTAAAGACATAATACATATTTTTACCTGTTCCAGATTTAGCCAAATACACAATAATCTCCTATCTTAAACTTGATTATATCTTATTATAAATGACAGGACAAAGCAGGACAAATTTATTTTAAAAAAAATACCGAAAATTTCTTTATTTTCGGTATTTTAGGTACAATAATAAGTATATTAAGTCAGAAAGTCAGGAGTCCTTATTATTTTTTGTCAATAAAATTATAGAGTTATATCAAGATAATTAGAAAAAAATACATTTTGATAGAAATTATAATTTATTATACCCCTTAAAAGGGGTATTGAATAGAAGTGAATCGAAATAAAATATTATTTAAAAGTATTTTATTGATCCTTTCTTGGTTAACTTATTGTTTTTATGTGAGTTAATTTATAGTTACATTTTTAAAAGATATTATAATATAGAAACGTAAAAAGCAAAAAAAATATGGAGAGTGATACTCTCCATATAAACTTTTCTTAAATCGTTATCGATTATGAAATTGGTAGATGTGATATTTTTTCTTTTTTTGTTTCTATGCAGCCAATTTCTTTTGTTTTCTGACTTTGATGTATTTGAGTAATGCGAAAACGATAATCCAGTATACGACGAATGCGATGATATCGATTCGGCTTGGATGAGAGCGATAGCCTAAGATAGATGCCATCAAACTACCAACACTCGAGGTATCGCTTAAGATATTGCTAATGTCGAAGACTTTTCCGTTAAACCAATAGAACCAGTTAGGTACATTGTATTGGATAAGAAGATTGAAAAGTTTTTCGAGAGATGTCATGAATAGAGCGCCACCTAAGAAAAGAAGTAAAATTTCTGTGACCAGGAAGAACCATCTCCATGAAATAAATTTGCTGCCTACTTGTAATAAGTAGAATAAAACCATCGCAAGAGCAAAACCAATTGCAAAGGCTAAGAAGAACATAAAGAAGTCATGAACGCCATGCAATCCTACGAATGTACCTGATAGGAAAATAACTGTTTCTGAACCTTCACGTCCGACAGCAATGGCAGCAAGAATAAATATCCCCCACCACTGGGCACTCTCAGCACTTTTTTGCATTCCAGATTCGAGCTCTTTTTTCATCTTATGAGAGTGTTCTTTCATCCAAAGAACCATCTGAATAATTAAGCCAGCGGCTACCATCAACATGATGATTTGGAAAACTTCTTG
>JAUNJJ010000210.1 GCA_030533325.1 Oscillospiraceae bacterium | reverse complement strand
AAACAATCTGTACTTATTTCAATGGCAACCGGCACTGGAAAAACTCGTACCATTTTAGGGATGATTTATCGTTTTATAAAAAGCAATCGTTTTAAGAGAATACTGTTTCTTGTTGACAGAACTGCACTTGGAGAACAGGCAGAAGATGTCTTTAAAGAAGTAAAAATTGAAGAATTGATGACACTCGATTCAATTTATAATATAAAAGGTTTGGATGAAAGAGAAATAGATAAGGAAACAAAGATTCACATCTCAACAGTTCAGAGTCTTGTTAAGCGTATTCTGTATAACGAGAGTGATATTATGCCTTCTGTATCTGATTATGACCTCATAATCGTTGATGAAGCACACAGAGGGTATATTCTTGACAAAGAGATGAGCGACTCTGAATTTGTTTATAGGAATCAGGATGACTATATCAGCAAGTACAGAACAGTGATTGAATACTTTGACGCAGTAAAAATTGGACTTACAGCGACTCCTGCTTTACATACGACCGAAATATTCGGAAAGCCAGTATTTAATTATTCATACAGAGAAGCTGTAATAGATGGGTATCTTGTGGACCATGATGCACCGCATGACATAAAGACCAAACTTCGTATCAATGGTATAAATTACAAAAAAGGTGAACAACTTGCGATTTATGATCCGGTAACAGGCGAAGTAGTTAATAGCGCTGATTTGGATGATGATATGAAGTTTGAGATTGATTCATTCAATAGAGAAGTTATTACTGAAAATTTTAATAAAACCGTTTTCAATGAGATAGCTTGGGATTTGGATCCTGACGGACAAGGAAAGACTTTGATTTTTGCTGTTGATGATGCTCACGCTGATTTAATAGTAAAAATTCTTAAAGAGATTTATTCTGATTGCGGTGTGGATAGCGATGCTGTAATGAAAATAACGGGTAGTGTAGCAGGAGGAAATAAGAAAAAGATTTCAGAAGTTATAAAGCGTTTTAAAAATGAAGAGTTTCCGAAAATTGTAGTTACAGTTGATTTACTAACAACAGGTATTGACGTGCCTGAAATAACAAATCTTGTATTTATGCGTAGAATAAAGTCTCGTATTTTGTTTGAACAGATGCTTGGTCGTGCAACAAGATTATGTCCTGAAATACATAAAACTCATTTTGAGATTTATGACCCTGTCGGAGTATATGAATCATTACAGGATGTAAGTAATATGAAGCCTGTAGTAACTAAATCTGCAACAAGTTTTGAAGATATTTTAAATGGATTGTCTGTTGCTACCACAATAGAGGAAAAATCATATCTTATTGATGTTCTTGTGGCCAAATTGCAGCGTAAACGCTCTAATATCAGCGAAAGAGCATTAAATTATTTTAAAAATATTACAGGAGAGAAAGATTTAAATGCGTATGCTAAGAAAATAAAAAATCAGAACTTGGCAATGCCTAAATCAACAAAAGCTATATCAATATCTCCTGAAAATATTGATTCACTTATTAATGAAATTACTTCTAAAAAAGAGGCTTTTATTATTCTTGACAAAGATAAGACTCATCACAAACGTTCTGTTATTGTAGACAGTCACGAAGACGAGCTTGTTTCACACGAAAGAGGATATGGAAACGGTGAAAAGCCTGAAGATTACATTGAATCATTTAAAAAGTTTATAAACGAACATTTGAATGATATCACTGCTTTAAAAATCGTTTGTACAAAGCCTTCTGAATTAACAAGAGAAGAATTAAAGAGTTTAAAGCTTGAACTTGACAGATATGATTTTACAGAAAAACAGCTTAATTCAGCCTGGAAGGAAATGACGAATCAGGATATTGTGGCTGATATAATTGCGTTTATTCGCCAGCAAGCTCTTGGTTCTACACTTGTAAGCCATGAAGAGCGTGTAAAAAAAGCTTTTGAAAAGGTAAGACTCAATCATCAATTCAATCAGGGACAGCTAAACTGGCTTGCTCGTATAGAAAAAGTGATGCTTAAAGAAAGTGTTCTTGATAAACAGATATTTGAAGTTGGAGCATTAAAAAATGCCGGTGGCTTTACAAATATCGACAAGAGGTTCGGCGGAACTTTAAAAGAAATAATAACAGAAATTAACAAGTATTTATATGAAGATGGAGGAAATGTTGCGTGAATAATCAGGAAATCGTCGCAAAATTATGGAACCTTTGTAATGTGCTTCGTGATGATGGAATTACATATCAGCAATATGTTACGGAGCTTACTTATATTCTATTCTTAAAGATGTGCAAAGAAACAGGAACTGAGGCTTCAATTCCTGAAAAATACAGATGGGATGAATTACTGAAAAAAGACGGATTGGAATTAAAAAAGTTCTATAAAGAACTCCTGGAACATCTCGGAGAAAGCTGTCAGGGCAGAGTTCGTGAAATATATCAGGGTGCTCAGACAAACATAGATGAACCTAAGAATCTTGAAAAAATCATTACAACTATTGACCAGTTCGATTGGTACAGTGCCAAGGAAGAAGGTCTTGGTAATCTTTATGAAGGATTATTGGAAAAGAACGCTACTGAGAAAAAATCAGGTGCCGGTCAATACTTTACCCCTCGTGTACTCATTAATATAATGACACGTCTTATTGCCCCTAAAGCCGGAGAACGCTGTAACGATCCAGCTTGTGGTACATTCGGTTTTATGATTGCAGCCGACCAGTATGTTAAGGAGCAGACAGATGATTTGTTCGACTTGTCTGTTGATGAACAGGAATTTCAGAGAACAGAAGCATTTTCAGGATGTGAATTAGTACACGACACTCATCGACTTGCCCTTATGAATGCTATGCTCCATGATATTAGCGGTCCAATTTATCTTGGAGATACACTTTCTAATTACGGGAAGCAGATGAAGGGATATGACGTTGTTCTTACAAATCCACCTTTTGGTACAAAGAAAGGTGGAGAACGTGCTACTCGTGACGACCTCACGTACATGACAAGCAATAAACAGCTCAATTTCTTACAGCACATTTACCGCAGTTTAAATACAAACGGTAAAGCTCGTGCAGCTGTTGTTCTTCCTGACAATGTTCTTTTCGCAGATGGTGATGGTGAAAAAATCAGACGTGACCTTATGGAAAAGTGTAATCTTCATACTATTCTCAGATTGCCGACAGGGATTTTCTATGCACAGGGCGTTAAGACAAACGTTTTATTTTTTAATCGTGGAACTTCCGATAAAAACAATACAAAGGAAGTTTGGATCTATGACCTTCGTTCTGAAATGCCGTCATTCGGAAAGACAAATCCTTTGAAAACAGAGCATTTTGATGAATTCGTCAAGTGCTATTGTGCTGATGATATGTCTGCAAGAAAAGAAACATACAGCGAAGAAAATCCGAATGGTAGATGGCGTAAGTTTTCATATGAGGAGATTCTTGAAAGAGATAAGACAAGTCTTGATATAAGTTGGATAAAATCAGCGAATTCAAGTGATGATTATACACTTTCTGAATTGCTGAGTCAGATAAAGACAAAATCAACAAATATTTCAAATGCTGTCGCAGAGCTTGAAAAACTGATTGGCGAGGTAGATGAATAATGGATACAAAAGCATTAAGGCAGAAAATTCTTGACCTTGCTATAAGAGGTAAGCTTGTACCTCAGAATCCTGATGATGAACCAGCAAGCGTTCTTCTTGAACGTATCAGAGCAGAAAAACAGCAGATGGTTAAGGACGGCAAGCTGAAACCAAAGGATATAAAGGACGACACTATCATCTTTAAAGGTGATGATAATTTGCATTATGAGAAGTTCC
>JAUNJJ010000071.1 GCA_030533325.1 Oscillospiraceae bacterium | reverse complement strand
TGTCGGGCGGATTTGGGACTTTCACCCTTTAGAAACGTGCGCCGCCGGGCGCACATACAGAAAAGCTCCGGAAGCGATATGCCTCCGGAGCTTATTATTTTACTGATTCTTTTCTTCGTGATATTCTTTTTCTGTATTTACATTCCAGATATTTTTTCTGTCCGTCTTTCCTTCAATAATATTCTTTGCTGTTTCAAAAGCTGTAACCATACTGTGATCCATATTGTTGTATCTGTGCTGTCCGTTTCTTCCTACGCAGTAAAGATTGTCATATGTATCAAGATACTCTATAAGAGTGTCAATCTCGCTGTATGTATCAAAGTAAGCAGGGTATGCCTTCTTTACCCTTTCTCTGTGCGAATCAAGAACATCTCCGCTGCTGTTTATTACGCCCATTGACACAAGTTCCTTTGTAGCCATATCAATACAAGCCTCATCAGAAAGATTCCAGAAGCTGTCATTTTCATTGCAGAAATACTCAAGACCAATCCATACTGTATTCTCAGGATCTTCGACCATATAAGGAGACCAGTTGTTGAATATCTGTATTCTGCCAAGCTTAACTCCTGTATCCTGAACGTAAATCCAGCAGTCAGGAACTATATTGCCAAGTGTTCTGATATCTGTTTCGTTTTTAAGATTAAGCCTGTTCACAAGAAGACCTACGGTTACAAAGTCTCTGTACGGAAGGCCTGATGCGATACGGTCAATATTGTCCGGAACATTGCTCATACCTGCAACAAGATCCTTAAGAGGCATTGAAGAAATAAAGATATCGCCTTCAACAACACTTCCGTCAGAAAGTTCAACAGACTTTACAGTTCCGTTTTCATTGTTTATCTTTACAACTTCTGAATTTTTCTGAATAGTACCGCCAAGTTTCTCTATCTCTGAGGCAACTGTTTCCCAGAGCTGGCCAGGACCGAACTTCGGGTAGAAAAACTCTTCGATAAGTGAAGTTTCCACCTTTCTGTTCTTCTTTCCGCCGCCTATCTTTGAAAACATATCCTTAATAACAGCTATAATTGACAGACCTTTTACTCGCTGTGAACCCCAGTCTGCCGAAATTTCTCTCGGATGTCTTCCCCAGAGTTTTTCTGTATAGCCTTCGAAAAACATTGAGTAAAGAACTTTTCCGAAACGGTTTATATAGAAGTTTTCAAGTGAATCCTCGGGACGTTTAGCAACACACGACTTAAGATAGCTGCATCCGGCTGAAACTGTTGAAGCAAGACCCATATTCTTAAATGTCTGAGGCTTCATTGAAATAGGGTAATCAAAAAACTTATGCTTATAGTAAATTCTTGATACCCTGTTTCTGACAAGCATTACTCTGTCAGTCTGCTCCGGGTCAGGACCGCCTGCTGAAAGCTTCTTTTCCCTTTTAAGCTTTATATCGTCAAATGACGGCTTGCCCTGTGTCGGCATAATTTTTTCCCACCAGTCCGATACATTCTTATCCTTCGAGAAAAATCTGTGACCGCCGATATCCATACGGTTACCCTTGTACTTAACAGTTCTTGAAATGCCGCCTATCTCTGATGAGCCTTCAAGTATCTTTACACTGTACTGACCAGGTGCTTTTGTGAGAAGTTCGTACGCAGCCGTAAGTCCTGCAGGACCAGCTCCTATAATAACTATATTTTTCAAAATCTTTAACCTCTGTTTCCTTTTTCTGATGGTGTGTATAAAATAATTTTTCTGGCTATGTAGTTATAGAACAGCACAATAACGGCAACTATAATTTTTGCTATGTATCGGTTTATCGAAAGCACTCCGGTAGCAAGCAGCATAAGAAGAATATTTAAAATGCATCCTATTATGCCTATAACGGTATATCCGATAAATTCACCATACGCTGACTTAGCTGTTGACTCTTCCTGAAAGACAAATTTTTTAGAAAGAATAAAGTTGGTTATTATTCCTGTAATAAATCCGGCTATAGTAGCAAGTACGGTTACAAGCTGTGACTTTCCGAACTGGCACACAGCAGTAAAAGTAAGATAATCAACTACAAAAGCTATTCCGCCGACAAACGCATACCTGAAAAATTTTATCAGTCCGTTTTCAGTTTTTTCAAAAAATAACTCTCTGAACTTAAACGAAAACAAAAGTCCAAACAATTCCTTCATACACAAACCTCAAAAAATAATTTTTATCATATTTTTTTCATATATCATTAATTATACAGCATTCTTAATAAAAAGTAAAGAGCAATATCGAAATAAAACGACATTGCTCTGCATTTTTTACCTGTCAGACATTTTTGTATACGGTGTCCTTTCAGCAACAGCCTTGTACGCCGGCCTTATAATCTTGCCGGCATTGATAAGTTCCTCAATACGGTGTGCTGACCATCCTGAAATTCTTGCGATTGCAAATATAGGTGTGTAGAGTTCTGAAGGAAGTCCGAGCATACGGTAAATAAGACCGCTGTAGAAATCAATATTCGCACTTACACCCTTATAGATTTTTCTCTTTTCACTGATTACTTCAGGAGCGAGTCGTTCAACAAGCTTGTAAAGCTCATATTCCTTTTCCATACCCTTTTCTATGGAAAGTTCCTTAACAAACTTCTTAAGCACTCTTGCTCTCGGATCTGAGATAGAGTATACTGCATGTCCCATGCCATAGATAAGACCGGACCTGTCAAATCCGCGTTTTTCAAGAAGAGCCGTAAGGTATTCTCTTATTGCCTGTTCGTCTGTCCAGTCATCTATATTCTTCATAAGGTCGTCAAACATCTGAACCACCTTGATATTGGCTCCGCCGTGTTTCGGTCCCTTAAGTGAACCGAGTGAAGCAGCCGTTGAAGAATAGGTATCTGTACCGGATGAAGAAACAACGTGTGTTGTAAATGTTGAATTGTTTCCTCCGCCGTGCTCTGCGTGGAGAACAAGAGCAAGGTCAAGTATCTTTGCTTCAAGTGCTGTATACTTCGAATCACTTCTGAGAGTGTAGAGAATATTCTCGGCAGTTGAAAGATCAGGACGAGGCCTGTGGATAATAAGGCTTCCGCCCTTTTTATAGTAATTATATGAATGATATGCATAAACAGCCATAACAGGGAGAAGTGCTATTATCTCAAGGCACTGCCGCAGTACATTCGGAATTGATGTGTCATCAGGCATATCATCATACGCATAAAGTGTAAGAACACTTCTTGCGAGAATGTTCATCATGTCATTTCCGGGTGATTTCATAATGATATCTCTTACAAATGTTGTAGGAAGTGTTCTGAAACTTCCGAGAAGATTTCTGAATTCTTCAAGCTCCTCCTTCTGAGGGAGTTTTCCGAACAGAAGAAGATATGTTGTTTCTTCAAATCCAAAACGATTTTCAGAAACAAAGCCTTCAACGATTTCTTCAACGTCTATTCCTCTGTAATAAAGCTTACCGTCGCACGGAACAGATTCACCGTTCACAATCTTCTGTGAACATACTTCGCTTATATCTGTAAGTCCTGCAAGAACGCCTTTTCCGTTAAGATCACGAAGGCCTCTTTTTACATCATACTTAAGGTAAAGCTCCGGATTGATATCATATCCGCTTACACACTTTTCTGCAAGCTGTTCAATCGCCGGAGTTATTTTTGAAAAATTGTAATGTGACATTTCAAACACTTCCTTTATTATTATTTTCAGAAGGCAGAGTAATTTTGTCTCCATTCTCAGCCATACTATACATACTATATATTATAACATATTGTGATAATTATCTTTATTAACAATCTGTAAATTTGATGTGTGAAATAAATGAAAATAAAAAACAGGACACTTTTCTGTCAAAACAACAGGTATCCTGTAAAAATCCGTATAAACGAATAACGCCTCTGAAAAAATCAGAGGCGAACATTTTAAGGTGGATAGTGGGATTCGAACCCACGGTCTTCAGGACCACAATCTGACGCGTTAACCAACTACGCTATACCCACCATAGATGCACCTTGCTGGACTCGAACCAGCGGCTTACTGCTTAGAAGGCAGTTACTCTATCCAGCTGAGTTAAAGATGCAAATCTTCATCAAGAAGATAACTCAACAAGAAACCTTGCCGAAGCGGGTGATGGGAATCGAACCCACGTGTTCAGCTTGGAAGGCTGACATTCTACCATTGAACTACACCCGCATTTATTTATTTTTTAGTGCCGTTCTCTGTCGGCTTTATTATTATACTACATTGCAGAATAAATGTCAATACTTTTTTGAAAAAAAATTTATTTTTTTCAAATTTCCAAAGCAAATGCAATTCTGGAAAACATTCCCGTTGCATTTGCTATAAAAAATTTTTACTAAAAAACAATCCACATAAACGGTAGCTTATGTGGTGATATTTAAGTTAAATCATCTTTTTTGAATATATTATAACCTATCAATAAATAAACGACAGATAACAAAGCATAAATCAAAATAACAACAAGTTGAAAATTAATGTTTGTATTATTCTCTAACAGAAATCTAAATAAAAACATTCCAAAAAAGTGAGATAATTCAAATGAAAATAAATTAAGTTCAGATAAATTTAATAGAATATATATAATATTAAATACTATCATAGTAATTAAACTGCCGCCAATCCCACCTATTGCACTTCGTGTCATAAAACTAAATGATAAACTCAAAATTGCATAGGATATATAAACAATCAGAAAAGCAAAAGAGTTTAAAGCCAAATGATGTATATATAAGCCAAAAAACTCATTATTTGTCATTAGTGCAAACACACTATATAAAATTACACTTTGAACAAGGCTTAATAATATTATATACGGCAAAAAGCCAACAAGTTTGCCGAGAAAAACCACTTTTCTGGAATGACCGTTCATTATAGTGTAATAAATGGTTTTATTCTTGAATTCAGATCCCAGGGTCAAAGATACAAATGATATTATAATAATCGTACTGAACGTTGTACAGGTATCAAAAGAACCTAAAAATTCTTCTAATGTATATTCACTCATTTGAACGACTCCAGAAATAATCGTGGTAACCGATACAAGTAAAAAAACAATTAACGTTTTTATAAAAGCTTTTGTATATTTAATTCGTCGAAATAATTGTTTACATACACTCTTCAAATAATCGCCTTCCTTTTATCCGCCAACTTTTGAAATAAAAAACTCCTCCAAAGATAAGCCGGATTTATTTAGTTTATAAAGTGATATCCCGTTATTAACGAGATGGTATGCTATTTTTGATGTGTCAGCAGATTCATCATAAACTCTTATTAGTTTCTTTTCATTATCAGCCCTGACATCAACACATCCTAATTTACTTTGAAGGATATTAATACTTTTTTGAACATCGCTTATCTCTATTTCTATATATGATTTGCAATTATCATCAAGTTGCTCTTTAGAAAACTGCCCGATAATACAGCCCTTGTCAATGAATATGTATTTTGTGGCGACTTGATATAATTCTGATAGAATATGACTTGATATTACAATTGTAGTACCAAATTCACGGTTCATGTTTTTTATTAATTCTCGCATCTTGATAATACCAACAGGATCAAGCCCATTGACAGGCTCATCTAAGAAAAGCACATTGGGTTCTGAAATCATCGCCATAGCAATGCCAAGACGTTGTCTCATACCCAACGAAAAATTACAGGCTTTCTTTTTGCCCGTATCGCTAAGCCCCACAAATTCGAGCCACTTTTGAGAAGGATTATTTTGTGACGATATTCCACGACTTAAACGCTGAAGTTCCATATTTTCATACGCAGTCAATGAAGGTTCATAGTATGGTGTTTCTACAATAAAACTCATATTTTTTCTCTGCTCTGCAAGAGAAGTATAATCCTTCTTCCCATTAATAATTATCTCACCTGACGAGGGAAAGATTAATCCCGCAATCATTCGGATAAATGTGGTTTTACCTGCACCGTTTTTTCCTATGAATCCGTATATATTGCCGTTTTCAATTTTGACAGAAGCATTATTTACTGCCTTGTTGTTATTGTATTCTTTAACAAGATTTATAGTTTCAATCATTAGCATCAATCCCAAATAGTTCATCAACGATTTTGTTGTTTCTTTTGTCATATTTAATAATTTGCCACATCACATTGCAATGGCGTAAATTGGCTGCTATAATCTGAATGATTTTTGCCATTGAACGATGGTTGACTTTTGATGATATAGGCATGATATTAATTGATATTTTATTATTATTATATGACCAATCATCTATTCTTTTTAAAACTGATAAAGTGCATTGAAAGCTGGTGCTTTCATTTCAGGTTTCTTAAAGTTCATTTTATTTACCTCCAAATATGTAAATCTATTCACGAAAATTATCAAATTATCTCCTCAATTAACACAACGATATTATACCACTCTACAGCATAAATATCAATACTTTCTTTAAAAAAATTAAATTATTTTTGTTTTTTTCAGTTTAGTCTCAAAATGTGTCTTTACCGGGTTTGCATTATTTCTATAAAATAAGAGGCATCCGGTTTTATCCGGATGCCTGTGAATTTTTTATTTTTCTATTTTTACTGTGATGTCCTTACCGTTCTCACCAACTGTTATATGAAGCTGCTTTATTATTTCATCAGGGTGATCAATAATCTGTGATGCAACCTTATCCTCAACATCCTTCCTTATAACATTTCTGATGTCTCTTGCGCCGAACTTTCTGTCATATGACATTTCAGCTATCGCAGGCGGAACGTTTTCATCGTAAGTAAGCTCAATACCCTTTTCAAGGAGAGGCTCTTTCATCTCGTCTATCATAAGTCCTGCAATCTTTGCATAGGATTCCTTTGAAAGCGGACTGAAGACAACAATCTCGTCAATACGGCTGATAAATTCAGGTCTGAGGAATTCCTTAAGCCCCTTCATCGCCTTATCCTTAGAAATATCTTCTGTCGTTCTGTTGAAGCCTACTCCTGTACTCTTGTCTGCAGAACCGGCGTTTGAAGTCATGGCAATAATCGTGTTTTCAAAATTTACTGAACGTCCCTGTGAGTCATCGAGCTTACCTTCATCAAGAATCTGAAGGAGTATGTTCATAACATCAGGATGTGCCTTTTCTATCTCATCGAAGAGGATTACTGAATACGGCTGTCTTCTTACCTTCTCAGTGAGCTGGCCTGCTTCGTTGTATCCTACATATCCCGGAGGAGAGCCTATGAGTTTTGAAACAGCATGTTTCTCCATGAACTCAGTCATGTCAAATCTGATAAGCGGTTCAGTAGAGTTGAACATTTCCTCAGAGAGAACCTTTACAAGCTCAGTCTTACCAACACCAGTCGGTCCGACAAATATGAACGATGCCGGTCTGCGTCTCTTTGAAAGATTTACACGCTTTCTTCTTATCGACTTTGAAAGGACAGAAACTGCTTCGTCCTGACCGATAATTCTCTTCTTTATATTTTCCTCAAGATCTGCAAGTTTTCTGAGTTCCGGTCCGATAACCTTGTTTGCAGGTATACCGGTCCAGAGTTCAATTACTCTGCCGATATGCTCTTCTGTTACATAAACATTGTTTTTAGCTTCTTCCGCTTCTTCGAGTTCCTTTTTCGCTCTGATTATATCCGCCTTTACTGTGGCAAGTTTTTCAAAATCAGGCTCATCTGATTCTTCTATATCCTTCTCAGTTTCTTCAAGATCAGCAAGTTCCGCCGCTTTGATATCATACTCAGCAAGTGCTCTGCTTTCTATAGCTGTACATGCACAGCCCTCATCAAGAAGGTCAATGGCCTTGTCAGGAAGGAATCTGTCATTGATATATCTCTCTGAAAGAACTGCACACATTCTGAGAAGTTCATCGCTTATCTTTACTCTGTGGAATTCTTCGTAGTGAGTTCTGATACCCTTAAGAATCTCAACTGTTTCGTCGATAGTAGGTTCATTTACTGTAACCGGCTGGAAACGCCTTTCAAGTGCACTGTCCTTTTCAATATACTTTCGGTATTCACCGAATGTTGTTGCACCTATTACCTGAACCTCACCTCTGGAAAGAGCAGGCTTGAGAATATTTGCCGCATTCATGGAACCTTCTGAATCTCCGGCACCGACAAGATTGTGAACCTCATCTATAAAGAGAATGATATCACCTTCTGCTCTTACCTCATCAACAAGGCCCTTTACACGGCTTTCAAACTGTCCCCTGAACTGCGTTCCGGCAACAAGTGCTGTCAGGTCAAGAAGATATACCTTTTTGTTCCGGAGATTATATGGAATATTACCTGATTTGATTCTCTGTGCAATACCCTCTGCTATAGCAGTTTTACCGACACCAGGCTCACCTATAAGGCACGGATTGTTCTTGGTTCTTCTTGAAAGAATCTGAACTACCCTTGATATTTCCTTATCTCTTCCGATAATATTGTCTATACTACCCTCTTCGGCTTTTCTGCTGAGGTTTGTACAGTAGTTTTCAAGAAACTTAAGCTTCTTTTCCTTCTTTTTGGAGTCGCCTTTTTTCTTTGTGTCACTCTTTTCAAATCCGCTTCCGAAAAGAGAACCGAATCCGCCGTTTCCGCTCTTCGGATCAGAAGAACCATTTATCATATCCTGTATAAACGGCGGAAGAAGTGTACTTGAACCTCCCGGTTCAAATGCATCACCGTCAACAAGTTCCATCATCTGCTCTGAGAGCTGATCGATTTCCTCATCAGTAATGCCAAGCTGCTCCATATAATCCTTTACCTGAGGAATCTTAAGTTCCCTGGCACAGACCATACAAAGTCCTTCATTTTTCTGTGAGTCCCCGCTCATTGCTGTAATAAAAACAACTGCAGGTCTTTTTTTACATCTGTTGCATAAAATCATAATACCCTCCGTAAAGGTGCCTCGCACCAAAAATCTATTATCTAAAATTCAACATATATTTGTCTGCATTGTACATGAAACGGAATATGTACAAACTGTTAAGCACATCATCATCCATAATGCCGTTAATTTCTGCACCTGAATAAACAGCTGTCTTTACAAGAAGTGCAAAGACTGTTATCATCATAACTGCATTCAGAACTTCAGTAACTGCTCCGAGAATGGAATCAGCTGTTCCGCCGGATGTCATATCTTTATTTCTGAAAACCAGTGAAAAAATAATATTTGAAACAATCATGAGGACCATAGCAGAAACAACAAATGACACCAGCTGAACAAAATGAAACATCTTTTCATTTATAAAATTATCTGCTATATAATTTGCAGCCTTCTTTTTGTCACTGTACATCATATTTAAAATTCTGAAAGTCTGTTCTCTGTCAGTATTTTCAAAATATTTCCCCGCATATGAAGGAAGTTTTTCAGAAATACATTCCTGAAGTGATACTTTAATTATATTGTTCAGTTTAACATAGCATTCCTCTTCAGTAATCTGGTCTCCCACGCCTGATGTCGTATTAACAAGATTCCAGAATCTCCTGTCCATATCATCTTCTGCTGTGAAAATACGTGATATTTCCTTTTCTGAAACTGTTTCAATAAGAGTAAGTTCTGAATATGCCTTATTAAACTCCTCTTCAAGGTTCAGATTTTCTACCGATTCCTCAACGGACAGTTGAACTGTATCCCCGGCAAAGCTTTCATATAATGTCTCTGCGAGTATTCCAGACATAAAAAATGAAATGATAACAAAGACCCAGTTGACCGCAGAGTGAACAATAAGGTTTGAAAATCCTCTTTTTATTCCCTGAACAATAAAACAGATAAAAAGCAGTACTGCTATAATATCAAAACACCAGACTATCTTCATAAAAGCACCTCTTCATCAGAATTCAATCCTTTCAATTTTATTGTGTCCCTCAAGGAAAACATATTTTCCTGATTTATAAAAGCCTCTGAACGGTTCAGTAAGTTCAGTGGTTCTGATAATCCGGCCTTCGTAGTCATATGCATCTATTGCATTTTCGGCAAGCAGATAAACAGCATTTTCACAGGCTTCAACACTTCTGAAGCTGTTCTGAATTTTAACTTCCGTAACATTTCCCGATGAAGGATTATTTATTACTGCAAGGGTTGTGCTTTTTCGCTCCTTGTTCTCGAAAATCATAGCTGCCCCGGAATCGCAGTATGAAGCATCTGTAAGAATACCCGGATACTGATAATCCATAACCTTGCTGCCTTCACTGCTGTAGAACGTACACATACTGTCTCCGAAAAGCACGACATCATCAGTTTCTGAAACAAAAACAGATACCGGACAGGTTTCAATATTTTCCGCAGTCCATCCTGCCTCTGTATTTTCAAAGTCTATTGAGTCTATCTGAGAAATGATATGTCCTTCATATACATCAAGAGAAATAAAGTAGCATCCTTTTCCTTCGTTTTTGAACACAACATCTGTTATTCTCTCTGAGCATCCTCTGAAATAAACTTCATCGCCCATCTGATCAAAAACACGAAGTTCACAGACATACTGATCTGATTCTGTAACGACTGCTGTATATCCCCTGCTGCTTACTGACGCAAGATAAATGGAATTATCCATCTTCTTTTCATACATTTCTTCACGTCTTCCGTCAACTCTTATACTGTTTCCGTTCTGTTCATAAATCAGTATCCTTTTGCCGGCATTTTTCAGAATAGTATTTGAATAGGTATGCTGGCGAACATCCGTCTGCTCCCCCGAAGCTGAATAGTAGTAAAGCCTTGTATCAGTAAGAACTGCAAACCCTTCACTGGTACCGCATGACTTATAATTCGTACTGTTTGATATTTTTAACGGAAATCCGTCTCCGGAGATCTCATCATCAGTATATCCGGAATTGTCAATTTTAAAATTCGGCATCCATCTTTCTCTTGAAACATACAGACCAAGTATTACTGTTAAAATAATAACAAATCCAAGAAATTTCTGAGTATTTCGCCTTTTCTTTTTCTGTCTGCGCATTTCTGAAAGACTGCTTCTGCTTACATCTTCCATTTTTCCTCCTGAATACATCAGTAAAATACACGGTTCAGATAGAGTCCGTGTGCCTGTGCAGTTTTTCCGGCACATGTTCTGTCTGATTTTTTCATTATCTCCGGAATATCTTCAGGTTTTATCTTTCCCTCATTTACCCAGAGAAGAGTACCTACAATTATTCTGACCATATTATATAAAAAGCCGTCACCGCTTATTGTTACTGTTACAAGGTCTCCATCTTTGTCTATTGTAAGGCTGTTTACTGTTCTTACAGTATTTGTCTTTTCCGAAGCCTGTGAACAGAAACTGCTGAAATCATGCGTCCCGACAAAATATTCTGCTGCCCTGCGCATCAGTTCAAGGTCCATTTTTCTGCGGTAATGATACTGTAAATCTTCTGCAAAAGGATTTCTGCATTCACTGTTATGAATAAGATAAATATACTCCTTGCCCCTGCATGAATACCTCGCATGAAAATCTTCACTTACATCCTCACATGAGAGGAGGGTTATATCTGACGGAAGATATCCGTTTACTCCGCGGACAAAATTTCTTACCGGTATTTCCCGGTCGGTTTTAACTGAAAAACAGTACTCTCTGGCGTGAACACCTGTATCTGTTCTTGAGCACCCGATAATCTCAGTCGGAGTATTCAGAACACGGGAAACGCATTTTTCAACGGTTTCCTGTACGGTAACAGCATTATCCTGTCTCTGATATCCATGATAGGCTGTACCTCTGTATGCCATAATTACTTTTAGGTTTCTCAAATTCACATACCCACTTCTTTTATTTTTTTGAATACTTGCTAAGCGTTTCCTGAAGTTCTGAAAAAGCACTGCCTTTTTTCTTGTTTCTGCTGCTTCCAAGCATGGTCGATACCATGGCAAGAGCCTCCTCACGGGACAGTTTTTTTTCTTCAGCAGCATTTACAGAGGTCACTTTTTCTTCTGAAACAGTATTTTCCTCAGCAGATTTCTCTTCTGAATCTGTATCTTCCCCGACAGGTTTCTCTTCCGGGCCGGTATCTTCCCCGGACTGTTCAGTAATTACGTCATTAACTGTAACATCCGCAAACGGATTTTCAGCTATCTTTTTTGCAAGTGCTATTCGTTCTTCTTCAGTAAGAACCCTTTCAGGCTTTTGCGTAGAATTCCCGACAGAATATTCGTCACAGAGTGCACGGAAAAATCTGTCCGGTGCTTCTTCGTCAATCTTATGCTTTTCGAGCCTGTGAAGGAGCATGAATACGGCAAATACAGGAATGGCTATTAACATCATCAAAAGAATTATAAACAGAGTCTGCAATCAGAACACCTCATTTCATTTTACTGTCAATAAAAAATACAGCTGCGAGAAACAGGAAAGAAACAATAAGAGCCGCTATATCCGCAGGACCTGTCCTAAGCTGTTTCATCCTGGTCCTGCCTTCACCTCCGCGGTAGCATCTGCATTCCATTGCAAGAGCAAGTTCCTCGGCACGTCTGAATGCTGAAATAAAAAGCGGAACAAGTACAGGGACCACTGCACCGGCACGTTCCCTGAGACTGCCGTTTTCAAAGTCAGCACCTCTTGCCTTCTGCGCTGATATAATCTTTTCCGTTTCCTCAATGAGTGTCGGAATAAACCTCAGTGCAATCGTCATCATCATTGCAAGTTCATGGACAGGAAACTTAAAAATTTTCAGCGGAGAAAGCAGTTTTTCTATCGCATTTGTCAGTTCAACCGGTGATGTAGTATAGGTCAGAACTGAAGAACCGACAATAAGTGAAACAACCCTGAGAAGCATGAAAACTGCATTTTTTACCCCCTCATCAGTTATACTGATAAAGGCAAATCTGAAAATCTCCTCTCCTTCAAAGAAAAACATATTCAGTACTGCGGTAATGACAAGAACAGGAACTACAGGCTTAAGACTCTTAACCATAAGTGAAGGTTTAAGAGCAGTGAGTGCATATGAAAGCAGCATAAATACTATACCTGTCATAAGTGACCAGATTGTGTCCGCTGAAAAAATCATAACAATAAAAATCATAGTTATAATAATCTTAAATCTTGCATCAAGCCTGTGAACTATACTTTTTCCGGGAAAATACTGACCTATTGTTATATCCTTCAGCATCCGGACTCACCGCCTTTTTCAGCAAGATATTCAAGTATCATCTTTGCCGCATAGTCCACTGTATATACTTCATCCTTAAATACGATGTTTTCCTTCCTGAGCAGTTTAAATACCTTTGTAATCTGCGGAACGTCAAGTCCCATAGCTGCTATTTCATCTGCTCTTGAAAAAACCTCCGGGGTCCTGTCATGACAGAAAAGTCTTCCCCTGTTCATAACAATGATTCTGTCTGCCAGACTTGCCATATCCTCCATACTGTGTGAAACAACAATAACTGTGCATCCTGAACTCCTGCAGTATGATTTTATAATTTCAAACACTGATCTGCGTCCCCGCGGATCAAGTCCCGCTGCAGGTTCGTCAAATATAATTACTTCCGGTTTCATCGCCATTACTCCGGCAATAGCAACCCTTCTTTTCTGACCGCCTGAAAGTTCAAAGGGAGACTTATTCAGCATGTCTCTGCCTATTCCGAAAAGATCAGCAGTCTCAAGAACCCTCTCCTTTATCTCAGCATCATTAAGCTTCATATTTTTCGGGCCGTAGGCAATATCCTTAAAAACAGTATCCTCGAAAATCTGATACTCAGGATACTGAAATACAAGACCCACTCTGAATCTCAGACCAGGCATTATTTTTCCGTTTTCCCATATGTCCTTCCCGTCAAGAAATATCTTCCCTGAAGAAGGTTTGAGAAGTCCGTTGAAATGCTGTATGAGAGTGGATTTTCCTGAACCGGTATGGCCTATTATTCCGGTTATACCGCCTTTTTCTATCTCAAGCGAAACATCATCCAGTGCTTTTCTTTCAAATGGTGTCCCGCTGCCATATATATAGGTCAGATTTTCTGTTTTCAGTATACTCAAGATTTTCCTTCCTTCAATACGGAAGCAAGTGCTTCTGCACATTCTTCCTCTGTAAGAATCTGCGGATCAAGATTTAATCCGTGCCTGTTAAGCTCGTGTACAAGTTCCGTAACCTGCGGAACATCAAGTCCCGTTTTCTTCAGGATATCAACATGTGAAAAGACCTGTTTCGGAGTACCGTCAAGGACCGGCTTTCCCTCATCAATTACGATTACACGGTCCGCTCTTACCGCTTCGTCCATATAATGGGTTATGAGCAAAACCGTTATACCGTACTTTTCACCAAGCATGCGGATTGTCCTCATAACATCTTTTCGTCCTGCAGGGTCAAGCATTGCCGTCGGCTCGTCAAGAACGATGCACTCAGGGCGCATGGCTATTATCCCGGCAATGGCGATACGCTGCTTCTGACCACCTGAAAGCATCCCCGGAGAATGTTCACGATATTCGTACATCCCGACAGCTTTAAGCGCCTCATCAACTCTCTCCCTTATCTCAGCAGGAGAAACACCTGTGTTTTCAAGTCCGAAGGCAACATCCTCCTCAACTACAGCTGCTACTATCTGATTATCCGGATTCTGAAAAACCATGCCCACATTCTGTCTGATGTCATAGAGTTTTCCTTCATCGGATGTATCCATACCAAGCACATTCATACTTCCTTTTGTCGGAACAAGTATAGCATTTGTAAGTCTTGCAAATGTTGATTTTCCGGAGCCGTTATGTCCAAGCAGTGCCGTAAATTCACCGCGCTTTATGTCAATGTTTATTTCCTTCAGAATCTCTTTTCCCTGTTCATAGGAAAAGCAGAGATTTTTGGACGAAATTATATTTTCAGGCGACAAAAGTTTCACTCCAAATCTATTTCTGCCAGATTGCAGTTGAACCGCACGGCAGAGCCATATTACTTGTTTTTACCGGAAGTCCTATCTCATCAGATGTTACAAAGCCACCGAATTTTTTTACAAGTATGCTGTCGAGTATGTATGCCATAACAGCCGGCGACAGACCTGTTGTATAGCTGTTAAGCAGGAAAAACAAAGGTTTTTCTGTAAGAACCTGCGAACAGAGTTCAACAAGATCATAGATACTGTCCTCAAGTTTCCAGATTTCACCACCTGAACCTCTGCCGTATGAAGGCGGATCCATTACAATACCGTCATATTTTTTACCGCGTCTTATTTCCCGTTTAACGAATTTTTCACAGTCATCAACAATCCATCTTACCGGTCTGTCTGAAAGTCCTGAGAGCTGTGCATTTTCACGCGCCCAGGCTACCATTCCCTTTGAAGCATCTACATGGCATACTGAAGCACCTGCCTCTGCACATGCAAGAGTTGCTCCTCCGGTATACGCAAAGAGATTAAGTATATTCACATCTGAGCTGCTTTCTCTGATTCTCTCGCGCATGAAATCCCAGTTTACTGCCTGTTCAGGAAAAAGACCTGTATGCTTGAAGCCTGTAGGCTTTATCTTAAAGGTAAGATTACCGTATGACATCTTCCATGAATCCTGCGGTTTGCTGTTTCTGTACTCCCAGCTGCCGCCGCCGCTTGATGAACGGTGATAGTGTCCGTCAGCCTTATCCCACAATGCTTCATTCTTAGGTGTCTTCCAGATAATCTGCGGGTCTGGTCTTATAAGCTTAACTCCGTTCCAGTCTTCAAGTTTTTCTTCTGATGATGTATCAAGAATGGAGTATTGTTCCCATTTGTCTGCTATTCTCAAATCAAGCCCTCCGGTTAATTTATTTTGTGCTGTTCAGAACAGGCTCCCTGCTTGTCTGTTCTTTTATTTTTTCTGATATTTCTATCGCATATTTGTTTATTTTTTCAAAGCTTTTGCCTTCAACCATAACCCTGATTGACGGATCGACTCCGGCTTCTCTTACGAAGATTCTTCCGTCATCTCCGAGTCCGTACTGTCTCTGCTCAATAAGATCAGTTATATTATGATTGTTTTTCCACAGTTCCTTATACTGAGGCAGAATATTTACATTTATCATTACCTGAGGATACTTAACCATAACCGATGCAAGTTCAGAAAACTTCTTTCCTGATTTTTTCAGTGCATCAAGCAGTTCCATCCCTGTAAGCAGTCCGTCCGCCGTTGTTGAAAGTTCAGGAAGGATAACCTTTCCGTTCTGTTCTCCGCCGAGGCTGTATCCTCCGTCAAGAAGCTTTTCTGTAATGCATTTTTCTCCCGGTTTTGATGTGATAACCTCTATGCCGTTATCTGACGCAAAATGTTTAAAACCAAGATTGGACATATCTGTAATAACTACAGTATTCTTTTTTAGTTTTCCTTCTCTTTTATAATGAGAGGACAGAATCGACATAATCTGGTCTCCGTCAATTATATCGCCGCTTTCGTTAAGTGCAAGACATTTTCCTACATCTCCGTCAAAAACAAGTCCTATATCGGCACGCTTTTCTCTTATTGTTCTCGCCATCATTCCTGTATGGAGAACACCGCAGCGATTGTTTATATTTGTTCCGTCCGGTCTGTTGTTGAACATAAAACACTTTACTCCCAGCGCAGAAAAAAGCTTTTCCGCAGTCTGGGATGCACAGCCGTTGGCACAGTCTATTACTGCTCTCATTCCGGTAAAATCATATCTTCCAATTTTCAGAAGGTGACGTATATAGTCCCATTCAGCATTTTTGTATTCCGTTATGGTACCTACTTTATTATGTGATACAACATTTTCCCCGGTGCTGCGGACAATTATCCGTTCCATCTCATCTTCAACATCCTCAGGAATTTTGTATCCTGCACCTGAGAAGAATTTGAGCCCGTTCATCTCGTAGCTGTGATGTGATGCAGTTATCATTACACCTGCATCCGCCTTGTTTTGTCTGGTAAGATATGCGACTGCCGCTGAAGGCACTACACCAAGCTTCGCAACATCCGCTCCTGCCGAACAAATACCAGCTATAAGTGCATTTTCAAGTATTTCGGAAGAAATCCTTGTATCTCTTCCAACAAATACAGTCAGTTTTCGCTGCAGCTTCTTTGAAAGTGCCAGAACAAGCGCTCTTCCGGTCTGCATTACCATTTCACATGTTATTTCTGTTATAGCAGTTCCGATTATTCCCCCTGCTGCAAGTAATCCGTCCATGTCAGAATTAATCCTTTCTTCAGAATGACAGCTGTCCGTTATTTTCCTGTTCGCTGCTGCATTTTATACCAAGATGCTCGTATGCAAGCTTTGTTGCACAGCGTCCCCTCGGAGTTCGTGAAAGAAATCCGAGCTGCATAAGAAACGGTTCACACATATCCTCAAGCGTAACCGCTTCCTCGCCTATTGCTGAGGCAAGTGTATCCAGTCCGACAGGTCCGCCGTTATATCCGTTAATGATCATTCTGAGCATTCGTTTGTCTATGCTGTCAAGTCCCAGCGAATCTATCTCGAGACGGTCAAGTGCAATGGATGCAATTTCTTTTGTGATTATTCCATCTCCTATAACATCCGCAAAGTCGCGCACTCTCTTGAGAAGTCTGTTTGCTATACGCGGGGTTCCCCGTGCTCTTCCGGCAATCTCTGCAGCTCCATCAGGTTCGCATGGAATTCCGAGTATCATGCTGCTTCTTCTGATAATGTCACAAAGCTGTTCCTTATTGTAAAGTTCAAGTCTTAAAACTACTCCGAAACGGTCACGAAGAGGAGGAGTGAGCTGTCCTGCTCTGGTTGTGGCACCCACAAGGGTAAACTTAGGAAGATCTATTCGTATCGACCTTGCTGAAGGTCCTTTTCCTATCATGATATCAAGAACATTGTCCTCAAGTGCCGGATAAAGAATTTCTTCTATGGACCTCGAGAGGCGGTGTATCTCGTCTATGAAAAGTACGTCATTTTCAGAGAGATTGGTAAGAAGTGCTGCCAGATCTCCCGGCTTTTCTATTGCAGGACCTGAAGTAATACGCAGGTTTGAACCCATCTCATGTGCTATGATGCCTGAAAGTGTAGTTTTTCCAAGTCCCGGAGGACCGTAGAGAAGAACATGGTCAAGGGGTTCACTTCTTCTTTTGGCCGCTTCTATATAAACAGCGAGATTCTCCTTAGCCTTGTCCTGACCGATGTATTCGGCAAGGCATTTAGGTCTCAGGGAAAGCTCGATGTCATTGTCGTCATTTGTAACCTCAGGCGTTACCACCCTGTTGTCAAAATTAATCTCACTTGTTTCAATCAACTATCTCACCCCTGCCTGTTCATTTTCTGTGCAATTATCTTAAGAGCCTGTCTGATAAGTTCAGACGAAGGAAGAGAGGAATCAAGTCCTGATAAAACAGGGGCGATTTCCGACTGTGTATATCCGAGTACAAGAAGTGCGGAAAATGCCTCACTGACTGAAGAACCGTCCGCTGCAGCCACAACCGGACTGCTTCCTGCCTCTGAAAGATCTATATTTTCCTTAACTATCTTGTCCTTGAGCTCAAGTACTATTCTCTGAGCTGTCTTTGCACCTATTCCCTTGGTTTTTGTAAGTGTTTTGCTGTCCTCGGAAGCAACCAGAAGAGCAAACTTCTCAGGGTTGAAGTCAGAGAGTATTGAGAGTGCAGCCTTAGGTCCCACACCTGAAACAGAGATAAGCATCTTAAAGCAGTTAAGTTCCTGCTGCGATGAAAAACCAAAAAGTTCAACATTATCCTCTCTTACATGAAGATAAGTGTAAAGTGTTACCTCACTTCCGGTTTCACTCAGTGATGCCAGTGTCTGAAGTGTGGTTCTGCACGCATATCCCACCCCGCCGCATTCAACGACAGCAAGTTCATTTTCCTTGTGTATCAGTTTTCCTCTTACGCTGTATATCATATCGTTTCCTCATCTTTATCTGAATAAATTTCTGTCTTTCATATCAAGTCCATTCGAACAGTGTCCGTGACAGATTGCTATTGCAAGTGCGTCAGCAGTATCATCGGGTTTGGGAACCTCCGCAAGTTTGAGAATACGCTTTGTCATATCCATAACCTGCTTTTTTTCTGCCTTCCCGTAACCCACAACGGACTGTTTCACCTGAAGCGGTGTGTACTCGAAAACGGGAAGATTTTTCCGTGCTGCGGCAAGGTTGATTACTCCTCTTGCCTGTGCAACGTCAATCGCCGTTTTCTGATTCGTGGTAAAATAAAGCCTTTCTATCGCCATACAGTCCGGCCTGTATTTTTCAATAATATATTCCATATCGTCAAATATGCTTTTCAGACGCCCGTTGAAGTCAGTATGTGCCTCAGTAAATATCGCACCGTACTCGACCGGAACGAATCTGCTTTTATTGTAATCAAGGATACCAAAGCCTACTATTGCATATCCCGGATCTATACCAAGTATTCTCAAAATCTGTACCCCGCTGAAAATTTTATAAATAGCCATTTTTTATTATAACATATACAGCGATGTTTTTCAATTGAAATGAAAAATTTTCGTAGTGCAGAGAGAAGGCTGACTTTAACACTGCTTTCACATAATCACCAAACAAAAAATATATGCTTCCTTTTGCGATTTTTCCAGTTGTTCTTTGTGTTCTAAAGTGGTATAATAATAACAGAGAAATACAAATGATAAATTTGTCGATTTATGGAATATTTACTTTATTTTACATATCAATTTGTAATTTTTGTCAATTTACTTTTATTTTCTTACATGGTATAATATAGATACAAACCCAATATTTGTAACAAGGAGAAAACCATGAAGAAAAACAAAAAACTCAAAAACAACACGAAGACAAATTTCGATGGAATTGCAAAGCAGCTGCTTGATTATCTGAATGACGAAAATATTATCAGATTTATCAATTTCGTTTTTTCAAAGAACTTCAGCACGGATTCGAACATCGTCAGACTTGCAACAGAAACATATGACAGCGATACAAAACAGAAACGATGTGATTACTACATAAGGATAGAAAACGAATTCTTCCTTATTGAGTTTCAGTCTTATGATGACACTGACATGGCTATGAGAATATTTGAGTACGGTGTCAGAGGCGCGAGACTTCACTCGAAGATTACAGACAGCAGGGACAGGATTGTGATTCAGCTTCCGGAACCGGTTGTGTTCTTTCTGAGAAAAGACGGAAAAGCACCGGAAACACTTTCAGTAGAGATAAACATACCGAAACAGGACAAATCTTTTGAATACACTGCAAAGGCTGTATATGTTGAAGATTTCACTTTTTCAGAGCTTATACAGAACTATATGTTCCCTGTCGTTCCGTTTCACTGCATGAAATTTGAAAAGGTACTTTACTATCCTCATACCGAACATGATGAAAAGGACATTCTTAAAGAATTTGAAGATAACTACAAAACACTGAAAGAGGCACTTTTCGCCAGTATTATAGAAAAAGCTGACTTCAAATACATTGTTGATGCGATGGTAAAGGTGTTTGAAGGAGTCATAAAACGTGCTAAAATGAAAAACATGCTTCATAATGAAAAGGAGGCGAAGAAAACTATGGAAAGGATTATCGATGAACCTATTGAGAT